>CAJOOV010000244.1 GCA_905236265.1 uncultured Oscillospiraceae bacterium
CTGACCGGCGTTGTCATTTATTCTGTTTTGCGGCGTGCTCAGCGGTCGAAGGGACCATAGACCATAGCCACATACTCCTCGTAGTTCTCCACGAGCTTGCGAGCCAGCTTCTTCATAGCGCTCATTGTGCTTTCACCTCTTTCGCCCCACAGCGGGGAAATCTGTATCAAAAACCGCTCAGCGGTCGAAGGGTCCGTAGACCATGGCCACATAATCCAGATAACTCTGGCCCAGAGCCTTCATCAGCTTTTGCATGTGACGCATTTTCATTCACCTCTTTCATGACTCGTCCGGGGGGCTTTCCCCTGAACGCAAGGCTATCTTACCCCTTTTCCGGCGCTTTGAATGTGCCCTGCGGCGCAATCCGGCGGCAGAATATCCGGGAAAAACCGTTTCGTTTTTGGGCAGTTTGCTCCTTGTAGGCGGTTTTTATTTGTGGCAAAATAACACGATTACCTGATGGGAGGTATTTCATTGAAACAGATTCAGGACGCCGCTCTGGTGGAGCAGATGGTGGAGCAATACCACATCCGCACCTTTTTCGACACCCCTCAGCTTGTCTTTTGCGCCTTCTCCTGGCAAAAGGGAGAGGTGGTCTGCTCTCCCCTGAACCCGCCGGAGTATCTGCTGTTTCTGGTGCAGGGCAGCATTCGCATCTATGACCTGCACCCCGACGGCACCACCCTCCCGGTGGGCGCTATTTCCGGCTTCTCCCTGCTGGGGGATGTGGAATACGTCACCAACGCCAGAACCCGGTATTATCTGGAGGCGGAGGAGGACTGCGTGTGCGTGGCGCTGCCGCTGGCGCCCTACCGGGAGGCGCTGGAAAAGGACGTGACCTTTCTCCACTGCCTGCTGGAAATCATGGCGGATAAATTCACCGACAGCACGGAGCTGTCCTTTGCCGCCGGGGATTTGGAGTCCCGCCTGCTGACCTACCTCCGGGAGGAGGCGCCGGAGCACCGGATGGAGGGGGTGGAGCGGGCGCTCTGCCTGCTTCGGTGCAGCCGCCGCCAGCTTCAGCGGGTGTTGAGCCGTTTGTGCCAGCAGGGCAGGGTGATCCACCTTGGCAAGGGGCGCTATCAGCTCAATATGGATACCTGAGTGCCCACTGCCCTCAATGATTCCCGCAAAGCATGAAAAGACCGACCCTCTTCAGGGTCGGTCTTCCGTTTCAGTTCCGTTTTTCCCCTTACAGCCTGCTGGTGCGGTAGGTCATCTCGTGGCGCTTCGGTCCGGTGGATACCATGGTGATAGGCGCCTGAATCCGCTGCTCCAGAAAATCCACATAAGCCTTTGCGTTTTCCGGCAGCTTTTCATACTCCGTAATGCCCCGGATGTCGCACTTCCAGCCGGGCAGGGTGGTGAACACCGGCTTTGCCCGCTCCAGACGGCCGGGGGTGGGGAAGCGGTCTGTCACCTCTCCGTCAATCTCGTAGCCGGTGACAACGCGAATCTCGTCCAGATAGCCCAGCACGTCCAGACAGGTCAGGGCAACCTGCGTGGCGCCCTGCACCATGCAGCCGTATCTGGTGGCAACCGTATCGAACCAGCCCACCCGGCGGGGTCTCCCCGTGGTTGCGCCGAACTCGCCCTTGTCGCCGCCCCGTCTGCGCAGCTCGTCCCCGGCCTCGCCCAGAAGCTCAGAGACAAAGGGCTCCGTAGGAGCGCCCACACAGGAGGAATATGCCTTGGTCACGGCAATCACATCCTCCATGGCGGTGGGGGGAACGCAGGCGCCCACCGTGCCGAACCCCGCCAGCGTGTGGGAGGAGGTGGTCATGGGATAGATGCCCAGATCGGGATCCTTCATGGAGCCAAGCTGTCCCTCCAGCAGCACGGTCTTGCCCTGCCTCAGCGCCTCATGGACAAAGGTGGCGGCGTCGCCCACATAGGGGCGGATCAGCTCCCGGTACTCCATCAGCTCGTCATACAGCGCCTGAGCGTCCAGCTCCGGCTTGTGGTACAGGTGGCGGAACATGATGTTCTTCCGCTCCACGGCGGCATTCAGCCGCTCCCGAAGGCGGCTCTCCTCAAACAGGTCACACACCTGAATCCCGGTTTTGGCGTATTTATCCGAGTAAAAGGGGGCAATGCCGGACTTTGTGGAGCTAAAGGCACGCCCTGCCAGCCGCTCCTCCTCATAGGTATCCTGCAGAACATGGTAGGGCATGAGCATCTGCGCCCGCTCGGAGACAATCAACCTCGGCGCAGGCACGCCCTGCGCCGTGATGTCATTCAGCTCTGCCACCAGCTTTTTGATGTCCAGCGCCACGCCGTTGCCGATCACGTTGGTCACATGGGGATAGAAGGTGCCGGAGGGCAGAATATGCAGCGCAAATCTGCCATAGTCATTGATGATGGTGTGTCCGGCATTGGCACCGCCCTGAAAGCGGATCACCACATCGGAGCGCTCCGCCAGCAAGTCCGTGATCTTGCCTTTTCCCTCGTCGCCCCAGTTTGCACCTACGATCGCTTTTACCATAATAGAATAGCTCTCCTCCGTGCGCAAAATTATTCCAGACACGCACGCAACGCCTATTATACTTGCTTCTCCGCCAATCCGCAAGACTCCGGCTCAAGTCTTTTCCCGTTTTTGCCGTTTTTCCTCCCGCACTTCACCGGGCAGAGCCGCCCGTCCGGCTCCACCACACACACGCCCTCCTGCGTCAGCGCCAGAGGCTTTCCCATATACCGCACCCTGCCCCACAGGGGCAGCAGCGCCCTGCAGGCCGCAGGCGTTCCGTCCCCCAGTCTCCAAAGCTCCGGGAAATACCGGCTGCCTCCCGGCGTTTTCACAGCAATCATCAGAGAGAGCCATTCCCCGTCCCGGTACAGCGTCCGGCTCTCCACCCTCACCTGACGGCACACAATCGGCCTTGATGCCGCCAGCGCCTGCTCCGCCTGCTGGCAGCACCGCTTATGGCACTGCTCCAGCCACTGCACCAGCAGCCTCTCCCAGTGCCGCCAGAAGCGCTCCATCCTGCGCCCTGCGGCGGTATCCCCCGCAAACGCAGGCAGAACGCATTCCCCATGCAGCACCGGCAGCCCTTCCCATGTCCAATCCCGCTCCCATCGCACCGTATTCTCCAAAACCGCTTCCACTTCCGCCCCTCCTTCCTTACAAATTATGAAAGAATCGAAAAAAATGTGTCTCAGGTGTTTACTTTCACGCTTTAGAATAGTAAAATGACAGCGTATCAAAATGCTGTAAGGCAGGAGGACAATACGCATGTCAAAGGTTATGGGAAAGCAGCCCAGCATGGCGCTGTATGAGACAATCTTAAAGCTGAAGGATCTGGACGAGTGCTACCGCTTCTTTGAGGATCTCTGCACCGTCTCCGAGCTTCGTGCCATGGAGCAGCGGTTTGATGTGGCAGTGCTGCTGGAAAAGGGCATGATTTATAACGATATTCTGGAAAAGACCGGGGCATCCAGCGCCACCATCAGCCGGGTGAACCGCTCGCTGAACTACGGCGGCGTGGGCGGCTATAAGCAGGTGTTCGCCCGGGGCCTGCCCGGCGACGAATGAGCGCCTATCAGTCCCTTGCCCGATCCTACGACCGCCTGACCCAGGATGTGGACTACCGCCGCTGGCTGGACTGGTATCTGCGCTGGTTCCGGGGGGAAACGCCCCCGGTCTCCTCGGTAGTGGATCTGGGCTGCGGCACCGGCACGCTGACCTGTCTCCTCGCTCAGGCGGGCTATGCCGTCACAGGCGTGGATCTCTCTGAGGATATGCTGACGCAGGCCATGGACAAGGCGCTGGCACTGCCTGAGCAGCAGCGCCCCCTGCTGGTCTGCCAGAGTATGGACGCCCTGCGCCTCCCCTGTCAGGCGGATGCCGTGGTCTGTTCTCTGGACTGCCTGAACTACCTCACCCGCCGCACCGCCCTGCGCCGCACCCTGCGGGGGGTCTGTAATGCCCTGCGCCCCGGCGGGCTGTTCCTCTTTGATGTCATCCCCCTCTGGGAGCTGGAGCGCCGGGACGGGGAGGTATTTGTGGACGAGGACGAGGAGACGCTGTGCCTCTGGCGGGCGGATTGGAACCGGCGCAGGCAGGTGCTCACCTACGGTATGGATCTCTTCTCCACCGGGGACGGCGTTCACTGGAGCCGCTCTCAGGAGGAGCATCAGGAGCGGGGCTGGGCGCTGGAGGAGCTGGAGGCTCTGCTGGCGGAGTGCGGCTTTGCCCTTTGCGCCCTCAGGGGGGAGAATCTGCGAAGCACGCCCGGCAATTCGGACAGCCGTGTGTTTTTTGTCTGCAGAAAGTCCAATGAATAGGAGTATGAAGCATCATGTCAGATAAAATCATCCGGGCCATCACCTCCGACGGGGCGGTGATGGCTGCTGCCATCTCCGCAAAGGAGCTGGTGGAGCATGCCCGTCAGATTCACCAGACCCTTCCCGTGGCCACCGCCGCTCTGGGGCGCAGCCTGATGGCGGCCTCCCTCATGGGCAACCAGCTCAAGGGCGAGGGGGACACGGTGAGCCTTCAAATCAAGGGCGGCGGCCCTCTGGGGGCGATTACCTGCGTCTCCGACTCCGCCGGAAATGTGCGCGGCTGCGTGGACAACCCCCACATCTCCCTGATGGAGCAATATCCCGGCAAGCTGGATGTGGGCTGGGCCGTGGGCACTGACGGAACCCTCACCGTCATCAAGGATCTGGGGCTGAAGGAGCCCTATATCGGCTCCGTCCCTCTGGTCAGCGGAGAGATTGCCGAGGATGTCACCAGCTACTTTGCCGTCAGCGAGCAGTTTCCCACCGCCTGCGCTCTGGGCGTGCTCATTGAGCGGGATCAGAGCGTCTCCGCCGCCGGGGGCTATCTGATCCAGCTCCTCCCCGGCGCTGACGACGGAACCATTGACAAGGTGGAGGCGGGAGTGCGTGCCTTTGGCAGCGTCACCCCCCACCTGCAGTCCGGCATGACGGCGCAGGAGATGATCTCCGCCATTCTCAGCGATTTTGAGGTGGAGTTTTTGGACGAGTCCCCGGTGGAGTACCGCTGCACCTGTTCCAGAGAGCGCTATGCTGCCGCCCTGCTCAGCCTTGCCGCTGACGATCTCACGGAGCTTGCCGCCAACCCGGAGGGCATTGAGATGAAGTGCCACTTCTGCGGCAAAACCTACCGTTTTTCTGACCGGGAGCTGGGCACCATCCTGAAGGAGAAGCAGCGCCAGAGTCCCCGCCGCCCCTCGTGAGGGGTGTGCCTTCCCTGTATCTCAATCGTATAAAGGTGGAAGAGGCTGTCTTATCCGGGGCAGATTGCACCAATCCCTCTCCGCCTGCCCTTTGGGCAGACACCTCCCCCCTTGGGGAGGCTGGAAGAAATGCGTATTTTCAGTGCGATGCGTTGAAAATACGCATTCTTTTTCCGGCTATCGCCCTGCAAAAGGCTGTATGGAGGTGACGGGGGGAGAACTCCCTCCGTCACCTCCCTCTGAGAGGGAGGCTTTGGCAAAAACTATCACTGCTTTAAGGAAGCGCTGAATAAATCTCTCGGATGGATGAGCGAGGATATTTTTTGTCAGTCGGGGATAAAAGACCGAAGGAATACTGACGTATTTCAAGGGATTTTAGACCCGGATGGCGGAAAACAGACCGCTC
>CAJOOV010000245.1 GCA_905236265.1 uncultured Oscillospiraceae bacterium
GCCAAAAGCTGCCCCCCTCCTGCTCCGGGGGCTTGGCTGTGGGGAGGGTGCTGCCCTGCAGCAGGACAAGATGGGGATGGGAGACGGGTTTTTTCATGGCGTACCTCTTCCTTTCTCAATGCCGTAAGCACATACGGCGGCTGGCGGGACGTATCGTCCCCTCTGATGGACACAGTATAGCAGAAGGGATGTCCCATTGTCAGGACTTCGACGAACACCTGTTCTATTTTTTGACAAAAAAATTTTGAAATAACCGTTGATTCTTTTCGACTGACTTGATATAATGTTCTTACAAAAGTAAAGGCAAACGTATCAAAGCGAGGTGTCAGTTATGAGTCCCTATCCGATTATTACCATCAGCCGCCAGTTCGGCGCAGGGGGAACCTCCATCGGCCGCCGTGTGGCGGAGAGTCTGGGCATTCCCTTTTACGACAACGAGATCATTGAACTGGCCTCCAAGGAGAGCCACTTTGACCCGAAGCTGTTCCGGAAGGTAGAGGAGACCACCGCCACAAACAGCTTCCTCTATGCCATCAACCGTCTCGGCGCAGGCAGCGCCTATTCCATGCCCATCAGTGACCAGCTCTACTCTGTCCAGTCCTCCATCATCCGCACCATTGCGGACCAGACCCCGGCAGTGATTGTGGGACGCTGTGCGGACGATGTGCTCTCCGGCTATACCAAGACGGTGGATGTGTTTGTGCAGGCGGGCGTGGAGGCGAGGGTCCGCCGCACCATGGAGCGGCTCACACTGACAGAGAGCCGTGCCCGCTCCTATGTGAAGCAGATCGACAAGAGCCGTGCCGCCTACCATAATTTCTACTCCGACCGGCTCTGGGGCAGGAGAGAGAACTATGACCTGATTCTGGACTCCGACGATGTGGACTGGGACTCTCTGGCTCAGATCGTTGTCATCTACGCAAAGGCGAGGTTTGGCGACGAGATCGAGGCTTTTCTGAAAAGCGAATAGTCCCGCCGCCAGCGGCGCCCCTGTTTGTGTAATATATGACCGGTTTCCGGCGTTTGACTGCGCCGGAAACCGTTTTTTTGTGGAAAAAGTCCATTATCCAAAAGGGGAAAATGTGCTATAATATCAGCATCGGAAAACGCTCAGGAGAGATAAGGAGGTTTATATGGAGCGGGAAGGGCTGGTAATGCACGATACGGCAGGCGTGTGCCGCATCACAGGAGAGACGCAGCTGGACGGAATGCCGGGGGTGTACTATGTACTCACGCCCCTTTACATGAACGAGGCAACCTTTTATACGCCCAAGGACAGTCCCAAGGTGCGTCTGCGCCCGGTGATGTCCGCAGAGGAGGCGAGAACGCTGATTGACCAATTGCCGGAGGTGCTGCCCCTGACCTTTCACTCCCTCAACGATCAGAGAGCGGGATGCGCCGCAATTCTGAAATCCGGGGACAGCCTCCAGCTCGCCCGGCTCACCAAGACCCTCTATCAGGATCAGCTCCGCCGCTCCAGACAGAACCGGCGGGGCGGTATCGGGGACGCAACCACGCTGAAAAAGGCGGAGAGCCTTCTCTTCGGCGAGCTGGCCACTGCTCTGGACATCCCCTTTGACGATGTGGTGGAGTACATCCGGGGGCATTTGGAGCAGTAAGAAAAAGAACAGGAACCAATGGAAAAGGTGCAGCGCCGTCAAAAGCGCTGCACCTTTTTTGTGCATAAGGGTTCAAATGGTGCGGGACAGGGGAATCTCATAAAGCGCCCGCCACGGCTGAATCTCCTCAAAGGCGGCGGAGGCGGCCAGTACATCGCCGTCCCGGAACCTGCGGCCAATGAGCTGCATCCCGATGGGCAGTCCGCTCTCCGAAAGCCCGGCAGGGACGGAGGCGGCGGGGTGCCCGGTGAAGTTGGCGAAGAAGGTCTCACAGAAGCCGATCAGCGGTTCGGAGGGCACGCCGTTGACGAAGGCGGGGCCTTTTGTGTTCCCGTCCCCGCTGTTTTTCACGCTCAGACACACCGTGGTGGGGGAGAGGATCAGATCATAGCGGCTGAACACGTCCTCAAATGCGTCCAGCAGCTCCGTGCGGATGCAGTTGAAGCGGTAATAGTCCAGAATGCCGCCCTTTGCCGTCTGCTCGTTCCAGTAAATGAACTCCTCCGGCAGCTCCTCTCTGTGGTCGCCGATGAGATCAAAGCCCCGGCGGCGCTGCAGCTCCAGCTCAATGGCGGTATCCACGCAGATGCTCCTGCACCACAGCTCGGCCAGCTCCGTTGCGCTGTGTCCGATACGGAAGGTGACAGGCTCTACCTGCGCCCCCGCCTCCCGGAAACGCAGGGCGGCCTGCTCCACCCTCCGCTCCACCTCCGGCTCCACCGGGAAAACGCCGAAATCAGGGGTATAGGCGATTCTCCAGCCCTTCACCGGGCGCTTCATCTCCTGAGTGAAGTCCTGCTTTCCGTGGTTCAGGCTGAGGGGGTCGCGGGGGTCATAGCGTGCCATATAGTTCAGCAGGATTGCGCTGTCCTCCACGGTTTTGGTGATGCCGCCGTTAAAGCAGTAGGGGTGGGTGGCAGACCATCCGTCCGGGCGTGCCACACTGGGGACGGTTCCCACGCTGGGCTTGAAGCCAAAGCAGGCGCACCATGCGGCGGGGATGCGGATGGAGCCGCCTCCGTCCGAGCCCTCCGCAATGGGGATCATGCCGTCCGCCACAGCGGCGGCGCTGCCCCCGGAGGAGCCGCCGGAATTGTACCCCACGGCAAAGGGGGTGGAGGTGGCGCCGTATAGGAGGTTATCGCAGGTGCCCCGGAAGGCGAAGGCAGGGGCGTTGGTCTTGCCCAGCGCAATGCCGCCTGCGGCCTCCATGGCCTGACAGAACGCAGAATCTCCGCTGTCCGGCTGAATCAGGGAGCGCACCCCGCCGTGGGAGTTGGGCCAGCCGGTTTTGCTGGGGAGGAAATCCTTCAGGGCGAAGGGCACGCCTGCAAAGGGTCCCACGTCCTCCCCCTTTGCCAGCCGGACCTCCAGCGCTCTGGCGCAGTCCAAAGCGTCCTGCTTCCGGGTGTAGACAAAGGCGTTGAGGCTGGGGTTGCGCTGCCGGATCCGGCGGGCAAAATACTCCACCGCCTGAGTGGGGGAGAGATGTCCCTTCTGGATCTCCCGCCCCAGCTCGGCGGCGGAGAGGGCTTCCGGCCGCACCGCTCAGCCCTCCAGAACGCCGCCGGGGCAGTAGCGCTGGATGTAATCCGCCCCTACGCCCTTGGCCTTCCACACCTTGGACACATGGTAGCCGATGGGGGAGAAGACCACCTCCGTCAGCAGCTCCAGCACGGCGCAGGCCACGGAGCAGCCCACGCACTGCGCCAGCGTCCAGCGCACCTGAAATGCGCCGGGGAGGTTGGGAAACACCACAAAGGCGAGAAAGACAAACAGGAAGTTGTCCACCACCTGAGACAGGAAGGTGGAGACAAAGGATCTGGCAGCATAGGCGGCCTTGCTGTCAGGGTTGGAGACAAAGCGGCGGCCAATCATCACGTTGGTGTAGTTATTCGTCACAGCGGAGACCACATAGGCGATGGTGCTGGCCAGCAGAATCGACCACTGCCCCCCCACCACCATGTCCAGCTCCGGATGGTGCCAGATGCGGCTGATGATGACGCACACCAGACAGCAGAGCAGATTGCCGGAGATGGCGACCAGCGAGAGCAGATTGGCCGCCCTTGCGCCGTAGTGCTTTGCCGCAATGTCCATGGACAGAAAGGACAGCCACGATACCAGAATCCCGGCGTTCAGCGCCAGCCACGGCAGGGACAGCAGCGTAATACGGGACAGGAAATTCATCGTAATCACCGTGAGAACGAGCACTGCGGTAAAGGCTGGCGGAACAGATCTGAGCAGGGCAGAGGTCATGGTGCATTCCCGGCTGAGCCAGGAGGGGGAGTGGTTTGTTTTGTTCATAATCGTTTTCTCCTTGGTTTTGATTTGTAATGCGGAGGATTTAGAGGCCGAACTCCGCTATTTGGGAAAAACCCGGTGGACATTATACCACAGCAAAAGGGAAAAGCAAGGGCAGGGGGAGAAAAAGCCCCGGCGAAAGCCGCCGGGGCAAACGTATGGGGGAAAACAGCAAGGGACACTGTCACAGGGCGGCCAGCGAGTCAATAAACTGCACCGCAGAGCGGGGGGTGCGGTTGGGGTTGCGCACGTCCCACCGCACAGCCAGCGCCATGAGCTGCTCCCTGTCCATCTCCACGCCCCGCAGGTCTGCCAACTCCCGGATCATCTGCAGGAACTGAGGTTTGCCCAGCTCTTGGAAGAGAATCCGCAGCCCGAAGCGCTCGGAGAGGGAGGTCTTTTCCTGAATTGTCTCTCTGGCATCCACCTCGTCCCCCTCCCGGTCGGAGAAGGTTTCCCGCACCAGATGCCGCCGGTTGCTGGTGGCGTAAACCGCCACGTTGGCAGGTCTTGGCTCCACGCCTCCCTCCAGAATGGTCTTGAGAATGGAATAGCTCCGATCGTCCTTGTCGAAGGCGAGGTCGTCGATAAAGAGAATGAACTTCTGGGGCTGGTGTCCCAGCATACGCACAAGCGCCGGAATCCCCGGCAGATCCGCCTTGTCCAGCTCGATGAGCCGCAGGTTCTCCATGCCCTGCATTCCCAGCAGCGCCTTCACCGTGGCGGATTTCCCGGTTCCGCTGGCGCCATAGAGCAGCACATTGTTCACCCGGTGTCCTGCCAGCAATGCACGGGTGTTGGCGGCAAGCTGGCTGCGCTGGCGCTCGTAGCCTACCATCTCCCCCTCCGGCACATAGTCAGGCCGCTCCACCGGATAGAGCCCCCCGTCCTGCCAGACAAAGGCTCTGTGCCGGGCGAACTGTCCGCAGCCGTTGCGGCGGTAGAACTGCGTCAGCTCTCCCAGCGTGGGCAGGCTGCCCTCCTCCCAGCCGGGGAGGGGAGGCACGGCGCTCTCCCGAAGCTCCGCCCAGTTTAGCCTCAGCGCCCGGTTCAGCACCTGCAGATCGTGCCCGGCGGCCTGCATCAGCGCCGGGGTTGCCCTGCCTGCGGCAGCCGCTGCGGCGAAGGGGGACTCGTCATAGCGCAGATGATCCCCCAGATAGGCGGACAGATTGTCATACCCGGCCTCTGCCAGAGCGAAGAAGGCATCGCCATAGTCCCGCTCCCACGCTTTGCCCTCCCCCGCACGGCGGAGCACCCGGTTCAGCGCCTTGATGACAGGCAGGGCGTTCAGGTTTTGGAATACGGTCAGGGATTGAAAATCGGTTTCCGGTTTCATGGTCATCTCTCCTTGCAAAAACGGGCACACGGCCGGAGCCATGTGCCCGCTGGATTCTCTGACGGTCAGCCCATATCCACGGTGAAGGTGGAACGGATACCGTTATATTCTGCGCCGTCCGCCTCGCCGAAGGTGTCCACACTGACGGTGAGGGCGTGTTTTCCCGTGCCGGGGTCAAAGGCGGAGGTCACCTGCCAGCGCTCGCCCTCACCGGGGTGGATGTCCGAGCTGGCATAGAGTACCTTGCCGTCCTCGTCGGCAATGGTAAAGCGGAAGAACACCTGATTGCTGCTGTCGTTTTTCAGATCCACATAGTCCCTTCCGTCGGTAATGCTGAAATCCACGAAGCCGGGGAAGAGAATCTCTCCCACGTCGCCCCCCTGCTTCACGCTCTCCGACCCGCCGGGGGCGGCAATGCCGGTGCCGGTGCTGCCGCCTCCGATGCGTCCCGGCGCATCACTCATGCCCGGAGGGGTGAGGATGCCCAGGGTAAAGGAGAAGTACGCCATGGCAGCCAGAATAGCGCTGATGAGCAAAACCAGCACCGAGGCCAGAAGCAGGTTGGCGGTTTTCTCGTTTTCGTCGTAGTTGCGTGCCATGAAGGCACCTCCCGTCTCATCATCTTTTCACAGGGAAACTATAACAGATAATCCCTCCAAAGACAAGAGAGAATCCGCCCGAAGGGGACAAAAAGGGGAAAAACACAGGAGAAGGACAAGATTCTTCGGAAATCACCTTGAAATCCCCGGCGAGATTGGGTATAGTATTGCTTGGTATTTTCATGCAGGCAGGATCTGCATTACAAAGGAGCAAGAAAGAATGGATAAACAGGAATGGCTGGCAGTTTACCGCCACTCTCTCAGCCACATTTTGGCCAAGGCGGTTATTGAGCTGTTTGGCAGAGAGAACGTGCAGTATGCCATCGGCCCCCAGATCTCCGACGGCTTTTACTATGACTTCTCCCTTCCCCGCCCCATCGCCGCAGAGGATTACAAGGACATTGAGAACAAGATGCGGGAGATTCTCAAGCGCAAAGAGGACTGGACCCGGAAGGAGGTCAGCCGGGAGGAGGCGCTGGCGCTGTTTGCCGGGCAGAAGTATAAGACGGAGCTGATCTCCGAGCTGCCGGAGGGGGAGGTCATCTCCATCTACTACACCGGCGACGACTTCGTAGACCTTTGCCGGGGGCCTCATGTGGACAACTCCAAGGAGCTGCTCCCCGCCGCCTTCCAGATCAAGTCCGCCTCCGGCGCTTACTGGCGGGGGGACGAGCATAACGACTCTCTCACCCGTGTCTATGTCTATGCCTTCCCCACAAAGGAGGAGCTGAAGGCGCACCTCACCCTGATTCGTGAGGCGCAGGAGCGGGACCACAAGAAGCTGGGCCCCCAGCTTGACCTGTTCATGTTCTCCGAGACGGCCCCCGGTATGCCCTACTGGCTGCCCCGGGGCTGGGCGATGTATCAGGCGCTGATCCGCTACTGGAGAAAGCTCCATGTGGCCCACGGCTATCAGGAGATCTCCGCCCCTGTCATCAACAACCGGAAGCTGTGGCTCATCTCCGGCCACTGGGCGCACTATCAGAACAATATGTTCATCATCCCCGGCATGAACGGCACCCCGGACGATGCGGACATTATGGCCGCAAAGCCCATGAACTGTCCCAATGCCATGATGACCTATAAGCGCACCATGCACTCCTATAAGGAGCTGCCCATCCGCTATAACGAGCTGGACATGGTTCACCGGAAGGAGAAGTCCGGCCAGCTCAACGGACTGTTCCGGGTGCAGGCGTTCCGTCAGGACGATGACCACACCTTTGTCACCGAGAGCCAGATCGAGGCGGAGATTGAGGATGTCATGGCCATTGCCGACGAGATCTACAACACCTTCGGCATCACCTACCGTGCCGAGTTCTCCACCCGTCCGGAGGACTATATGGGCGACATTGAGGTTTGGAATCAGGCGGAGGCGGCGCTGAAGCGGATTCTGGACAAGAAGTACGGCGAGGGCGGCTATGAGGTCAACGAGGGCGACGGTGCCTTCTACGGCCCCAAGATCGACCTGCAGATCAAGGACGCTCTGGGCAGGGAGTGGCAGTGCGGCACGATTCAGCTTGACTTCCAGCTCCCCCATAATTTCGAGCTGACCTATCAGGACAGAGACGGCATGATGAAGCAGCCTGTGGTCATCCACCGTGCCATCTTCGGCTCTCTGGAGCGGTTCATCGGCATCCTGATCGAGCACTTCAAGGGCGCCTTCCCCTTCTGGATGAGCCCCTATCAGGTGGCAGTGGTGCCCATCCGGGTGGAGCATAACGAGTATGCCCGGAAGGTGGCGGACGCCCTGCAGCTCATGGGCATCCGTGTGGAGGCGGACTACGCCGACAAGAACATGAATGAGAAGATCAAATTCTTCCGCACGATGAAAGACCCCTATATCCTTGTCATCGGTGACAAGGAGGTGGAGACGCAGACGGTCTCCATCACCGTCCGGGGTCAGAAGCAGCAGCTTCACGATGTGCCTCTGGACACCCTGTACCGTATGGTGCGCAAAATGGAGGAGGAGCACACCCTTGAGCTGATCGGCAGCACGGACGGCATTTGATACTGATGAACTCCCCCGGTTATGGAACCGGGGGAGTTCCTTTTCGTTGACAAAACCGGAAAAGAATTTATAATGAAGTATCATAAAAGGCTTTACAGAAACGGAGGGACGGTCATGGACAACACGAAGCGGGAGGTACAGTTCCACATCCATCTCAGCAGGGAGGATCATCTGGGGCGCTACTGCATTCTGCCGGGAGATCCGGGCAGGTGCGAGGCGATTGCAAGGCGCTTTGACAACCCGGTGCATCTGGGGATGAACCGGGAGTATAACGCATGGGCGGGGGAGCTGCTGGGTCAGCGTGTCAGCGTGGTCAGCACCGGGATCGGCGGCCCCTCTGCCGCCATTGCCATGGAGGAGCTGAAGGAGATCGGCGTGGATACCTTCCTCCGGGTGGGCACCTGCGGGGGTATCCGTCTGGATGTGCAGAGCGGGGACGTGGTAGTGGCCACAGGGGCGGTGCGCATGGAGGGCACCAGCCGGGAGTATGCCCCCATCGAGTTCCCTGCCGTGGCGGATTTCGCCGTCACCTCCGCACTGGTGGAGGCGGCGAGAGGGCTGGGGAAGGAGCCGAAGGTGGGCGTGGTGCAGTGCAAGGATTCCTTCTACGGCCAGCACTCCCCTTACCGTATGCCGGTACATTATGAGCTGGAACAGAAGTGGGAGGCATGGAAGCGGCTGGGCGTGCTGGCCAGCGAGATGGAATCCGCCGCCCTGTTCACCGTGGCTGCCGCTTTGGGGGTGCGCTGCGGCTCCTGCTTCCATGTGATCTGGAATCAGGAGCGTCAGGCCGCCGGACTGGATCAGACGGAGGACGAGGACACCTCCTCTGCCATCCGGGTGGGCATTGAGGCACTGAAGCTGCTCATTCGCCGGGATTGCAGGTGATACGAAAACCTCATAAAAAGGCAGGATTGCCTTTTGATAGCACCGCAGGTGCGTCAGGTTTTGCATGATAAGTGAGGCTCGAAATCTTTGATTTCGCTCAGCCGAACTTATGCATAGCTGACGTGTTTTGCGCCACTGGCGCAAAACGGGCAGCGCTGTAAGGCGATGCCTTTCTGATGAAAACCATTGGTTTTCATCAGAAAATCGTATGAGAGCGACAGCGTTCTGCCTTTTCCTCCTGCGCCGGGGTTTAAGATAGGGGCAGGAGGGATGCGATATGTGGATTGCTCTGGTTTTCGGGGCAGGCTTCCTGCTGGGCGATGCCGCAGGGGTGTTTGCGGTGATGCTGATGCAGGAGCGGATGAAGAGACGGGAAGAGAAGAACTCCGGATGAGCCGGGGGAACTGGGGGGCGGAACCGGAAACGGCTCCGCCTTCTCTGATACAGGGATTTTTGCCCCGCCTCGTTGCAATGCCGGGGCTTTTTGTGTAGAATAGGAGGTACTATCAGACTAGCGTGGAGGTCATTCAAATGGAAAAACCGGTTTTGGTCGTGATGGCCGCGGGAATGGGCAGCCGTTTCGGCGGGTTGAAGCAGATTACGCCAGTAGACGCAGAGGGGGACATCATTATGGACTTCTCCCTCTTTGATGCCAGACGGGCGGGCTTTGAGAAGGTGGTCTTTATCATCAAGCAGGCCATTGCAGACACCTTTCAGCAGCAGGTGGGCAGGCGCATGGAGCCGTTTTTTCAGGTGCGCTATGCCTATCAGGAGGTGGAGAAGCTGCCGCAGGGGTTCTCTGTCCCGGAGGGACGCATTAAGCCCTGGGGCACGGCTCACGCCATTGCCTGCGCCGCAGACGTGATCGACGGCCCCTTTGCCGTCATCAACGCCGACGATTTCTATGGCAGAGATGCCTTCCGGCGGATCTATGACTTTCTGACCTCAGATGCCCCGGCGAACCAGTCCGCCATGGTGGGCTACCGTCTGGAAAACACGGTGACCAAAAACGGCTCTGTGGCACGGGGCATTTGTGCCGTGGAGGGAGGCCTGCTCACGGAGGTGGTGGAGCGCACCCGGATTGAGGAGCGCCCCGACGGCATTGCCTATACCGAGGACGGGGAGCGCTGGGTGCCCCTTGGGGGGGATACGCTGGTGTCCATGAACCTGTGGGGCTTCCACCGGGAGATGCTGGGGGAGTTTGTCGGCGGCTTTGCGGGCTTCCTCCGGGAGAATCTGGAGAAAAACCCGCTGAAGTGCGAGTATTACCTGCCCACCGTGGCAAATCATCAAATCCATTCCGGCAAGGGCACCGTCCGGGTGCTGCCTACCACCTCCGTGTGGCACGGCGTGACCTACCGGGAGGATCTTCCCGGCGTGCAGGCTGCGCTGGAGGAGCTGAAGGCGAAGGGAGAATATCCCAGAACGCTCTGGGCGTGACAAAAAACGGGACTGCATCTCCTATGGTGCAGTCCCGTTTTTAAATGTGGAAGGGGAATTACGGCTCGTCCGGCTGCTGTCCGTCGTGAGCCTGCCATGCGCAGGGGGTGAGCGCCATGTGGGAGAACACCGCCGTAAAGGAGGACTCCTCCGGGGAGCAGGCGTAGAGACCAAAGCGGATCCTGCTGCCGCCCTCGTGGAGGTGACAGATGCGCATCTGCTGCCACCGCTGCCCATCCTGAGAGCACTCAATGCGGTAGTCGTCCTTCCTGCGGCTGAGGCGGTACCACATGGTTTTCACTGAGGCATCCAGCTCCGTGGTAGCCCAGTCAGAGTAGCCGTGGTTGGTCACGACACTGCCCAGATGCTGGATTTCTCCGTTTTCATATTCCACAGAGGCCTTCAGCCAGTTTTCACTGTCCAGATAGACCACGATTCCGCACTGGTCAAAGCGGTGAGCGCTCTGGGTGAAGTCCGTTTTGACCTGAAAGGAGAAGAAGGTCTCGTCTGTCTCCGTCTGGAAAACCGGGGCGTTGTCGTTTCGGAAGTGATAATAGGTGCGCTGCCAGAGATCGGTGTGGGGGCGGGTGGTGATCTCCACGCTTTCCCCGGAGACGATGCAGTCCATGGGCGTGCGGGTCCACTGAAAATCGTTCAGGTTCATAGGTATTTCCTCCCGTGTTGGAATGTAATAGGATGTCTCTCACGCCGGGGCGATGTCACAGCGCCTCGCCCTCGTTGGCCTGCTGGGCGGTGAAGGCCTGCTTCTCCGGCGCTTGGGGGAAGGAGACCTGAAGGACGCTCTGGGGCCAGTTCAGCGCCACCTTTGCGTGGCAGCCCTCCGCCTGCGCCGTCTCATCCAACAGGGCGCACAGGGAGATCAGCCGCTCTCTGGTGAGATAGTCCCCCCGCCACTGGAAGATGAGGGGGCGCTTTTTCCGGATGGCCTGACGGCTGCGGCTGACCACCTGCGCCTGGGTGGTAAAGGCCAGCTTCTGCGCCCGATACCAGCTTTTGCCCTCATCGGTACACGCCGGCACGGGGAACAGCACCGGCTCATGATCCCGGAACAGGGCGGCATCGCCCAGATTGAAATAGTCGTAGCGGATGGGTCCTGCCTCGCTGAGGGTGCGGTCAAAGGTGGCGTCCAGATGATAATACCGCCCCTCCAGCCGGACAATGTTCCATGTGTGGCGGTATTTAATCCCCTTTTCCGGGTTGTTGCCGCAGATTGCCACTATGCACCACAGCCCCAGCGCATCACACAGCGCCTTCACTGCCTTGGCAATCCCCTCGCACACGGCGACGCCCTGCCCCAGTGCGCCGATGATCTCGTGGGAGTAGGGCTTTTTCAGCTTGTCATAGCGCACGTTCTCGCAGATGAAGTCATGGACAAAGCGCTCCCGCTCCACAGGGGGCTTGTCCAGCAGGGGACGGGTCAGCTTGGCAATCCGGGCGGTCATGGCCTGCTGGTGGGTGCGGATTTTCCCTTTGTCGAAGAGATAATCCGGCAGCACCTCCGTGGTGCTGCCCTGGGGGTGGAAGCGGTAGGAGAAGCCGGTGACATAGAAGATCTCCGGGCAGTCCAGCCGGAGCTGCAGGAGGATCTCGCTCAGCACCTCTCCCTCCAGCCTGTCCACCGCAATGGCGGGGGACAGGCTGAGCAGCCCGGCCTTCAGGTCGTGATAGACGCTCTGGTGCAGCTTGGACATTCGGCTGTAATAGTATGGCTCCATATGATGCCTTCTTTCGCAAAGCCCCCGGCTTTCGCCGGGGGCGGGGGAATCAGCAGCCGCAGCCGCCGTTCAGGTTGCCGCAGCCATTGTTGCAGCCACAGCCGTTGCCGCAGCCGCAGGAGAAGATGATGATGATGAGCAGGATGATCCACAGGCAGTTGTTTCCACCGAAGCAGTTGTTATTGCATCCCATAATGAGAGCCCTCCTGATTTGGATGATGTTGAGCAGCGACCGCCGCTCACAAACCATTCTATGCTCCCGCTCCTCAGGGGTTCCTCACAGTTTTCCGTACTGGAAGAGATCGCACTTCAGCATCCCGTTATACAGCTTCCGCTTTTTGGCTGCCCGCTGGCCATAGGCCTGCTCAAACTCCGTATGGGAGGAGAGAATACTCACCCGCCACCCCTCAGGCAGCCGCCGCATGGCAGCGCCGAAGGTGTGGTAGAGCCGGGCGGCCTCCTCCTTTTCCAGAAGCCGCTCCCCGTAGGGGGGATTGGTCACCACCCGCCCGTAGGGCTCATGGGCATAGAACCGTCCGGCATCCGCCACCTCAAAGCGCACAGTGTCCTCCACCTCCGCCTTGACCGCATTGGATTGGGCGATTGCCACGGCGCCGGGGTCAATATCCCCGCCCCAGATGTCGTACACCCGGTCGTATTCCCCATCCAGCGCCTCCTCTACCGCATCCATCCAGAGTCCTGCATCCGCCAGCGCCCACTTCTGGGCGGCAAAGCTGCGGTTCAGCCCCGGCGCACGGTTTTTGGCGATCAGCGCGGCCTCAATACAAATGGTGCCTGAGCCGCAGAAGGGGTCGCAGAAGGGGTCGAGTCCCCGGTATTTGGACAGCAGCACCATTGCCGCTGCCAGTGTCTCCCGCAA
>CAJOOV010000246.1 GCA_905236265.1 uncultured Oscillospiraceae bacterium
GAGCTGTCCCATGCCCTGAACATGGGCAAAAACGTGATCTGCGTGGAGGTGCTGCGCTGCTCGGAGGATGACTGGAACAGCAGCCACAGCCTGTTTCCCATGCCTCATCCCGGACTTCTGGTAGACGGACTGGAAGGGGAGTGGCAGTGTCATGTGAACCGGGCAGTCTCCTTCCCGGCCGAGGAAGCTGGCTTCTCTCCGCTGCATATCCATGAGAGTGGACTCCCGGACGAAGCCTCTCTGGGTTGGCTGGAGGCAGACTTTGACGACAGGGATTGGCAAACCGCCATATCTCAGCAAGGGGAACCGTCATGGACACCCCGCCCCATTCCCTTCATGGAGCGAACACCGGGGCGGCTGGATTTACAGGAGACGGTAATCCCACCCTGCTCCCATTGGAGCGCCGTGCTGAATGGAGGAGAGGAGCTTTGCGCCTTTGTGCGTCTTGCATTGTCCGGGGGAGCCGGGGCAAAGGTTGAGCTGTTTTACAGCGAGTGCTACCAGATTCCGGAGGGAGACCGCTGCCGCAAGGGCAATCGGACGGACAGTGTTCACGGTGTTCTCACCGGATACGCAGACCGCTATACCCTCTCCGGGCGGGAAAAGCAGATAGCGCCCTTCTGGTTCCGAACCTTCCGCTACCTCCGCCTGACGGTGGAGACCGGGGAGGAACCGCTGACCCTCCATGGCTTGGAGTATGAGCAGACCGGCTATCCGCTGGAAGTGAAATCCAGCGTGTCCACCTCTGATGCCACCCATGAGGGCATCTGGGACATCAGCCTGCGCACCCTGAGACGGTGTATGCACGACACCTATATCGACTGCCCCTTCTACGAACAGCTTCAGTATGCCATGGACACCCGCTCCCAGATTCTCTACACCTACGCAGTCTCGGCGGATGACCGTCTGGCTCGAAAGGCCATAGACGACTTCTCCCGTGCCCAGCGTCCCGACGGACTGCTGAACTGCTCCTATCCCAACAAGAATGTGAACGTGATCCCCGGCTTTTCCATCTACTATATCCTGATGCTTCATGACCATATGATGTACTTTGGAGACAGAGCGCTGGTGCAGCGTTACCTCCCTGTGGTGGAGCGGATTCTGGACTACTTTGACCGGCATCTCACCCCGGAGGGGCTGGTGGACAAGATTGGCGGGGTCAACGGAAAAGCGCCCTTCTGGTCGTTTATCGACTGGGCGCAGGAGTGGCTGCCCACTGAGGGAATGCCCACTGCGGGACTGAATGGCCCCATCACGGAAGAGAGCCTGCTCTATGTGCTGGGGCTGCAAAGGGCGGCGCAGCTGATGGAATATGCCGGACAGGCTGCGAATGCCACCGCTTATCGTGTCCGTGCCGCTTCGGTGCAGTCCGCTGTCCGTACCCACTGCCTCACCCCGGAGGGGATGATTGCCGACGGGCCGGGCAGCGGCGAGGTGAGCCAGCACGGTCAGGTGTTCGGCATACTCACCCATACACTGACCGCAGAGGAAGGGCGCAGGAATCTGCTTGCCACCATTCAGGACAAGCGCTATACCCAATGTACGGTGGCAATGTGCTTCTACCTGTTTCGTGCCATGGAGCAGACCGGACTGTATGCGTACACTGACCAATACTGGGACATCTGGCGGAGAATGCTGGACAACGAATGCACTACCTGCGTGGAGTCCGAAGGCTATTCCCGCTCGGAATGCCACGCATGGGGCGCACTGGCGCTGTATGAGCTGCCCTCTGTGACACTGGGGGTTCGTCCCGCTGCGCCGGGATATGAAAGAATGGAAGTGCGCCCGGTACCCGGATACCTGACCCACGCCGAAGGAACGGTACACACCCCGAAAGGGGATGTGCATGTTTCGTGGCACAGGGAGGGCGAAGGAATCAAGCTGTCCGTCAACTGTGCCGACTCTTTGAGGGAAAGGCTAATCATAGAAGCGTAAGCGTACAAAGATAGGAGGAACCGCTGATGAACTACAAATACCCCAACCTCTGCAAGCCCATCACCCTGGGCCGCACCACCTTCCGCAACCGGATGTTCTCCGCTCCCATGGGCGGCACGGACATCACCAACGACGGCTGCATTGGCCCTAAGTCCACCGCCTTCTATGAACTGCGGGGCAAGGGCGGCGCAGGCGCCGTCACCGTCTCCGAGCTGATGGTGCATCCCGCCACCGACGGCTCCCACGCCTACCATCTGGACGAGAGCATATTGAACTCTCTGGCCTGCGCCACCTACACCGCCGACGCTATCCGCCGCCACGGGGCGATTCCCTCCATTGAGCTGTCCCATTCCGGGATGTTCGCCGGAACCTACATGACGGACAAGAGCAAGCAGAAGTCCATGAACCAGTGGGGGCCTTGCGATACCGTGCGCCATGACGGGGTGCAGGTGAAGGCGCTGACAAAAGAGATGATCGCCGAGATCGTTGCCGCCTATGGTCATGTGGCAGGTCTTGCCAAACGTGCAGGCTTTGAGATGCTGATGATTCACGGCGGTCACGGCTGGCTCATCAACCAGTTCCTGTCGCCCCTGTTCAACCACAGGGAGGACGAGTACGGCGGGAGTCTGGAAAACCGCTGCCGTCTGGCTATTGAGGTGCTGAAAGCGGTGCGTGAGGCAGTTGGCCCATTTTTCCCCATTGAGTTTCGC
>CAJOOV010000247.1 GCA_905236265.1 uncultured Oscillospiraceae bacterium
CCGCAACCTCAATAACAGCGGGGAGGCGGGTATATCCTCCCCATCATACAGAATCAATTTTGCTCATTATAACACCCATTTGTGACAAAGGCAAGCAGGAAAGGGGGGCTATTCCCGCCAATCTCCCTGTGTGTACTGTGCCCGGCGCCCGGCGTGACTGTCTGTCACAGGCTTGCTTTTTCCGGCAGAATGTGGTATTCTCACGGGGATACAGAGCGCTCAGAACCGGTTCTGAGCGGAACAGACGATTGACAGAAAGAGCGAGGGATTACAGTGATTCAGAATGAGAGCAGCCGGCCGGGGGCAACGCTGGTCATTATGGCGGCGGGACTTGGCACCCGGTACGGCGGCGGCATTAAGCAGCTGGAGCCTGTGGGGCCCAACGGCGAGATTATAATGGACTATTCCATTCACGATGCCATGGAGGCGGGCTTTGACCGGGTGATTTTCATCATCCGCCGGGATATCGAAGCCGCCTTTGAACAGGCCATCGGGGAGCGGATCAGGCGCATCTGCGCTGACCGGGGCGTGAGGGTGGACTACGCCTTTCAGGAGCTGGACGATCTGCCCGATGGGTTCACCTGCCCGGAGGGAAGGACGAAGCCATGGGGCACGGGGCAGGCGGTTCTGGCCTGCAGGGCGATGCTGGACGAGCCCTTTGTGGTCATCAACGCAGACGACTACTACGGCAAGCAGGCGTTTCATAAGCTCTACCGTTACCTGCAGCAGCAGCAGGACGGGAGCTGCTGCATGGCGGGGTTCTACCTGCAAAACACCCTCAGCGACTTCGGCGGCGTCACCCGGGGCATCTGCGAGGTGGACGGTGACGGCTGGCTTGTCAGCGTAAAGGAAACCCGCCACATCATCAAGACAGCGGACGGGGCGGGGATTCAGAACGACGACGGCTCCGTCACCCCGGTGGACGGGGGCTGCCCTGTCTCCATGAATATGTGGGGTCTCACCGGCAGTATGCTGGGCATACTGGAGCGGGAGTTTCAGGTGTTCCTGTCCCAAAAGGGACGGGAGATGACAGCGGAGTTCCTGCTGCCCATCGTCATTGACCAGCTTCTGGAGCGGGGCGAGGTTCGGGTGCAGGTGCTGGAAACCGGGGACAAATGGTTCGGCGTCACCTATCAGGAGGATAAGCCGCTGGTGGTGGAGTCCTTCCGCAGGCTGATTCAGCAGGGCGTGTATCAGGAAAAGCTGTATGAATAAGTCCCGCTCCGGGTCGATATGCGCCAGAGCGCTGAGGACTTGCGTATACAGGGAGGCAGGAAAAAACCATTGATTCGACTCTTTATTCAGTATGTGATTCTAATTACGCTGGTGAGTTTTCTGCTCTGTGTCTGGATTCTCCGCCCCCGGCGCTCAAAGATGACCGCCGCAGTGCTGATGACGCTTTACACCGTGACGGCGCTGCTGCTGACGGTGCTTCGCTCCCAGAACATCCCAGGGGGCAATACGATTCTGATGCCGCTGGGGTTGTATTACAGACTTGTGACGGCGAAAAAAATGACGCTGTTCCTGCGTCTGATTCTGGCGGGGGAGCTTGCGGGAAATGTGGTGCTGCTGGTGCCGCCGGGGCTGATGCTCTCCCAGCGGGTGCCGGAGAGGAGGGGCGCTGCCCTGTCTCTGGCAGTGGGGTTTCTTTGCAGCCTTTGTATTGAGTGCTGGCAGTATGTCACGGCGCTGGGCACCTTTGAGGTGGATGATCTGATTCACAACACATGGGGCGCCCTGATCGGGTACAGTGTGGGCAGGGCGCTCACCCAGTACCGGGAGGGGGCGCCAATGCGGCAGCTTGTGTCAACCCTCTGCCCACTGATGGTGTTTGTTGTGCTGCTGGGCACCTGTGTGACCGTTTCCCTGCTTCGCTGGGTGATGTACCGGGGGGCATGAAAGCGCTGCTGCCCAGTGACCGGGGGTGTGGGTGACCGCCCCCCGGTCAGACACCTCCCCCAAAGGGGGAGGCAAGAAGAAGTGCGTGTTCTCAGCATGGAAAGCCGAAAATACGCACTCTTTTTTTATGGCGCTCCCTCTGGGAGAGCTGTCAGCGAAGCGGCCGGGGGGAGAACTCCCACCGCCCCTTCGGGGCGCCTCCCTCAAAGAGGGAGGCATTGGCAAAGGGGGTTACGGATAGGATTTCGGTAAAGCTTTGCTATATCTTAACCCGTATGTCAAAAGCCCCCTCCCTGAGGGGGCTGTCAGCGAAGCGGCCGGGGGGAGAACTCCCACCGCCCCTTCGGGGCGCCTCCCTCAAAGAGGGAGGCATTGGCAAAGGGTGTC
>CAJOOV010000248.1 GCA_905236265.1 uncultured Oscillospiraceae bacterium
GCGGATTTCAGCAGCTTCAGCTTCCATGCAGTGAAAAACCTCACCACGGCGGAGGGCGGCGCTGCGGCATGGCGTCCCATTGCGGGCATCGACAACGGCGAGATTTACCGCATGTACCAGCTCCTCTCCCTCCACGGACAGAACAAGGACGCCCTTGCCAAGACGAGAAAGGGCGGCTGGGAGTACGACATCATCGGCCCGTGGTATAAGTGCAATATGACGGACATTATGGCGGCCATCGGGCTGCGCCAGCTGGACCGCTATCCCGGACTGCTCCAGCGCCGCAGGGAGATTATGGCGGCCTATGACGAGGCGTGTCATGCTCTGGGGGTCAGTGTTTTGGAGCACAACCGCCCCGGCAGCCGCAGCAGCTGCCATCTCTACCTCACCCGTATCCCCGGCATTACGCAGGAGCAGCGCAACGAGATCATCGTAAAGCTGGAAGAACGGGGGGTTGCCACCAACGTCCACTACAAGCCCCTGCCCATGATGAGCGCCTATGCCGGGATGTCCGGGGGCGTGGAGCGCTACCCCAACGCCTATGACTACTACCACAATCTGATTACCCTGCCCTGCCATACGCTGCTGACGGACGAGGATGTTGCCTATGTGGTGCAGCAGTATCGTGATGTGGTGAAGGACTATCTCTGAGGAAATACAGGAGTTGGTTGATATGCTGAAACGATGGGAAGAGCTGCCTGATTACATGCGTGTGGAGGAGGTTCGCCCCTATTACGACATTCTACGGGGCAGGCAGGCCTCTCTGGTGTTAAAACGGGTCTTTGATTTCTGCGCTGCGCTGGTGCTGCTGGTGATTCTGGCGCTTCCCATGCTGGTGATTGCGGTGTGCATCAAGCTGGACTCCGAAGGCCCTGTATTCTACCGTCAGGAGCGGATTACCACCTATGGAAAGCATTTCCGCATCCATAAGTTCCGCACCATGGTGAGCAATGCGGACAAGATCGGCGCCGCCGTCACAGTGGGACAGGACAGCCGTATTACGAAGATGGGCAGTAAGCTGCGCAGCCTGCGTCTGGACGAGCTGCCTCAGGTATTTGACGTGCTGGAGGGCACCATGTCCTTTGTGGGCACGCGGCCGGAGGCGGTGAAGTATGTGCAGCAGTATCAGCCGGAGTATTATGCAACGCTGCTGCTGCCTGCGGGCATCACCAGCGAGGCCTCCATCCGCTATAAGCGGGAGGCGGAGCTGCTGGAGGGGGCAGAGGACGTTGACCGGGTCTATGTGGAGGACATCCTCCCGGATAAGATGTATTGGAACCTTCACAGCATCCGAAACTTCGGCTTCTGGAAGGAGATCCTCACCATGTTCCGCACTGTGGCTGCGGTGCTGGGCAAGGACTATGACGACACCCATCGGCAGGAGAAGCGCTCGGCGGAGGGAGAGAAATGATTGACGGTCTGGTTTCTGTGATTATGCCCTCGTGGAATACAGGGCGGTACATTGCGCAGTCCATCCAATCCGTGGTGAACCAGACCTATCCCAACTGGGAGCTGGTTCTGGTGGACGACTGCTCCACAGACGACACGGACGCCGTTGTGGCCGGTTTCCACGACCAGCGCATCCGCTATTTCAAAAACGAACACAACAGCGGCGCCGCCGTCACCCGCAACCGTGCCCTTCGGGAGGCGCAGGGGGAGTGGATCGCCTTTCTGGACTCCGATGACCTGTGGTCGCCGGAAAAGCTGGAGCGCCAACTCCGGTTCATGAAGGAAAAGGGCTGTGTGTTCTCCTACCATGACTATGAGAAGATCGACGAGGACTCCAAGCCGCTGAATATCTACGTCACCGGGCCGGAGGTCGTGGACAGGCGGAGGATGTACCACTATGGCTATCCCGGCTGTCTCACCTTTATGTACAGCGCCAAGGAGCTGGGACTGGTTCAGATCGAGGACATCCGCAAGAACAACGACTATGCCATTCTGCTGAAGCTGTGTAAGCAGGCGGAGTGCTATCTGCTGGGGGAGAATCTGGCACAGTACCGCATCCGCCGCAAGTCCATCAGCCACGATAAGCTGTCAAAAAAGCTGAAAAGCCACTATGACCTGTTCCATCTCTGCGACGCTCAGCCTGCGCCCGTGGCGCTGTGGTATGCCTGCTGGAATATGTTCTACGGCGTATTGAAAAAGAAAAACTACGAAAAGAAGCTGTGACCCCATGCCGCCTGCGGCAAAGCGGGGACGGCTGAGGGCAGTTTTGGAGGGAAGTTGCATGGGCAGTATCGTCTTTCTCAGCAGAATGATTCCCGAGGAGCACCGGGAATGGGTGGAGCAAAACCGCATTGACGGCATGTTCGGCTCTGCCATTGCCCTGCAGAAGAAGCTCCTCAAGGGCTTTGACACATTGGTGGGAGAGGAGCTGATTGTGTGCAACGCAGAGCCCATCGGCAACTACCCCCAGCACTTCCGCCAGCGCAGGGTGGAGGCGTTTCGCTATGACCACCGGCAGGCGGGCGGGGCGCAGGACTACAACGTGGGCTTTGACAATCTCATCGGCATCAAGCAGAAATCCATGGAGCAGGGGGTCTTGCGCACGCTGGAGGAGATTCAGCGCAATCGTCCGGTGTCCGCCCTGATTCTCTACAGCCCCGCCCTCTACTTCCTCAATGCGGCCTACCGCTTCGGCACGGCGCACCCGGAGGTTCATATCTGCCTGATCGTGCCTGACCTGCCTGACTTCGGGGATCTGTCCCGGCAGGTGAATCTGAAGACGAGGCTGCTTCAGAAGATGCAGAACTCCGTCATTGACCGGGCGTTTTCCCGCTTCAACTCCATGGTGTTTCTCACCAGACAGACGGCGGACTACCTCCACTGGACGGACAGACCCTATGTCGTGGTAGAGGGCATTGCGGACGTGCCGGAGTGCCCTGAGACAGAGCAAGGCGGCGTTCCCACCATTGTCTATACCGGCACCACCCACAGGCAGTTCGGCGTTCCCGTGCTGGCACAGGCATTCTCCCTGATTCAAGATGAGCAGGTGCGTCTGGTGATCTGCGGTCAGGGGGACTATGACGAGGAGCTTCGCCGCATGGCGCAGCGGGATTCCCGGCTGGATTTCCCCGGCGTCGTCTCCCATGAGCAGGCGCTGGCACTACAGCAGCAGGCCGCCGTGCTGGTGAATCCCAGACAGAATATCGGAGAGTATACGAAATACAGCTTTCCCTCCAAGACCATGGAGTATATGGTGACAGGCGTTCCCGTGGCGGCGTACCGGCTGGACGGAATGCCGGAGGAATACTTTGACTATCTGAACTGCCCGAAAGACAACTCCCCTCAGGCGCTTGCGGACACCATCACCGCCCTGCTGCACCTCACCCCGGCCCAGCGCCGGGAGATGGGAGAGCGGGCGAAGCGGTTTGTGCTGCAGGAGAAGAACCCAACGAAGCAGGTGGAGAAGATCGTCAGGATGATCCGGGGGAATTGAGGGATAAAACGATGAAAATCATGTGGCTATGTAACGTAGAGATTCCTCAGATCAGCAGAATACTGGGGAAGACTGCCTGCGTCTACGGCGGCTGGCTCAGCCAGACGGCAGACCGGCTGGTGCAGGAGCACCGGCTCCATGTGCTCTATCCTGACCCCCAGCAGAGAAGCGGACAGGAGGGAAACCTCTCCTTTTGCAGCTTCAGCGGCCAGAGAGATGAGGAGGTCATGGAGGCGGAGCTGAAAGGGTTCCAGCCCCAGGTCATCCACATCTGGGGCACCGAGGTGAAGCACAGCAATGACCTCATCCGGGTGGTGGAGCGCTGCGGCATGACGGGGCGGTGCGTTGTCTCCATTCAGGGGCTTGTCTCCTTCTTTGCCGGACACTATACCGAGGGCGTGCCGGAGAAGGTAGTACGGCGCTATACCCTACGGGACAGGGTGAGATCGGACAGCATCGCCGACCAGCAGCGCTCCTATGCCCGGCGGGGGGAGCTGGAGCGGGACACCTTCCGGCGAAGCGCCCATGTGATTGGCAGAACCGAGTGGGACAGAACCTGTGCGGAAAAGCTGAACCCCGGCATCCAGTACCACTTCTGCAACGAGACGCTGCGCTCCTGCTTCTATCAGGGGCAGTGGTCGCCGGAGGGGATGGAGCGGCACAGCATCTTTTCCAGCCGCTCCAACTATACCATCAAGGGCTTTCATTTCCTGCTGGAGGCAATGCCGGACATTCTGAGCCGCTATCCCGACGCTGTAGTCTATACCACAGGGCCTGACCTGCTCCGTCCCACGCCCAGAGAGCGTCTGCTTCGCACCTCATATCAGGTCTATCTGGCAGATATGATTCGCTCCCTGCATCTGGAGGAGCATGTGCGGTTTTTGGGTACGCTGGACGAGGAGCAGATGCGGGAGCGGTATCTGAAGAGCAACGTGTTCGTCTGCCCCTCTATTCTGGAAAACTCCTCCAATTCTATCGGCGAGGCTATGTTGCTGGGCTGCCCGGTGGTGGCCTCCTATGTGGGGGGCACCATGAGCATGATGACCCACGGACAGGAAGGCTTTCTCTACCAGACCACGGCAACCTACATGCTCGCCGGATATGTCAACCGGATTTTCGGGGACGATGCGCTGGCGATGCGCCTGTCCCAGAACGGGCGGAAACGTGCCGCCGTAACCCATGACCCTGAAATCAACCATCAGACCCTGTTGGAGATCTACCGCAGCTTATGCGGCAAATAATCAGGAGAAGTCTATGAATATCGTGCATATCGCCCCCAAAGCCCCCTATAACGAGGGCTGGGGCTATCAGGACAACCTGCTTCCCAAGTACCACAGCAGGCTGGGACATACGGTCACCCTGATTATCACCAACACCACCCACAGGGACGGTAGGGTTGTGGAGACGGCCTGCGAGGACTATCTGTCCAAGGACGGCTTCCGGGTCATCCGCCGCCCGGTGCTCCAGTCCCGGATACCGAAGGTGGGCTGGCTGTGGAACAGGATAGAGGTTTCCGACCTGCTGGAGGAGCTGAAGCCCGACTTTGTGTTCTATCACGGAATGGTGAGCGCCACAATCTTTCAGGTGGTGGCGTACAAGCGGAAGCGCAGCCCTGACTTGGCCATTGTGATGGACAACCATCTGGATTATAACATCGGCTATGACCCCCGCCGCTCCCGAAAAGACCGGCTTGTCTGCGCCGTCTACCGCAGCTATTACCGCCGCTGCCGCCGCTGGATCTCCAGAGTCTACGGCGTGACACCGTGGAGGGAGACCTATGCCCGGCAGGTGTTCGGGGTGGAGCCGGAAAAGACGGATGTGCTGGTGATGGGTGCGGATGACGAGCAGCTTGATCTGGCGCACCGGGAAGAGATTCGCAGCCGTGTCCGGGGAGAGTACGGCATCGGCGAGGACGAGTTTCTGCTGATTAACGGCGGAAAGCTGGACGGGAAAAAGAAAACGCTGGAGCTGGTTCAGGCAGTCTCCGGGATGAGCGGGGTGAGGCTGCTGCTGTTCGGACAGGTGCTCCCTGACATCAGAGAGGCGCTGGATGCACTGCTGGCAAAGGCGGAAAACGTGCGCTATATCGGCTGGATTCCCGCCGAGCGGGTGTATGACTATTTCTTTGCCGGAGACCTTGCCGTGTTCCCCGGACAGCACTCCGTGCTCTGGGAGCAGGCCTGCGCCGCCAAAATCCCCTGTATCTTCCAGCGCTGGGAGGGGATGGAGCATGTGAACGCCTGCGGCAATGCGGACTTCTTCAGCCCTGCCGACCGGGAGACGATTTGCCGGGCGGTGCAGGCGCTTCACTTCACGCCGGAGTACGCTCAGATGAAGCGTGCCGCCCAATCCCCCGGCACAGATATGTTCCTCTACAGCAGGATTGCTGAAAAGGCGCTGGAATGCGCCCCACAGCGGTGAGAACGGAATGATGGCGTATGTACGAAGTACTGACCTTCCTTTATGCGTTTAATTACCATAACTACGGCTTTCTGGTAGCGGCGGTCATTGTGTTTTTTTTGCTGAACCAGAACGACTTTTCCCTGACCTTCACCAGTGACCCCATTTTCAGGTATCTCCTGATAGGCTCTGTGGTCTTTATGGGCCTGTCGCTGAGATATTACGGTATACCGCTGCTCTCCAGCTTTGTGAACCTGTTTATTGCGCCGATGATTCTCTTCGTCTACGGCTATATGCTGGCCATGGATGAATATGACAGGTTCCAGCGCAATGTCATTGTAATGGCGTTCGCCACCTTTCTCCACGGACTGCTGAACATCATTATGAACATCAATGTGGATGTGCTCAGCCGGGTCGGACGATCCTATATGGACATCGGCGGAGAGCTGATTGCCGCCACGCTGCAGAACCTGTTTTTTGTCATGCCTGCGGCGCTGCTGTTCTATTTCGCCGTGTGCTACCGGGAGAATATGACGCTGAAGGCGGGGGGAATACTCATGGCGCTGTGCGGCGTGTGGGGCAGTATTATGAACGCCTCCCGGACAGTCATCCTGCTGACAGGGCTGCTGTTCTTCTTTGCCATGGCAATCTACCTCTACTGTGAAAACGAGTTTCTGGACACCGCTGTATTAAAGATGGCGGGGGCTGTGATTGCGCTGGCAGCCATGGCACTGGTGATCTACCAGCTGAACCTCTTTGACCTGAAGGCACGCCTTGCCAATTCGGCGCTCGGCAAACGCTCAGAATCCACCAGCAACGATCTGGCGGAAAACGCCCGCTGGAAGTATGCGGGGGACATTCTGAAATCCCTCCCCTTTTATCTGATGGGGAATAATCCCTATCCCCACTTTGCCCACAATTTATGGGTGGATACCGCAAAGCAGGCAGGTGTGATCCCCTTTGCGGCCTATATTGTGGTGGTCTGGAGATCTGTCAAAAAGCTGGCGTGGCTGGTTCGCTCCAGTCTTTTCTCCAGCAGGGAGAAGGTCGTGATTGCGCCGATTGTGGCGGGGCTGGTGTTTATCTTCTTCACCGAGCCGATTCTGCAGGGAGCGCCGATGTACTTTGCCCTCTTCTGCTTCATCTCCGGCGGGCTGACCTGCATGACTGACTGCGCAGAGGAGATGGGAATGCTGGACAGATGAGGCGCCGGAACACAGCTCGTAAGGAAAGTGCCTGCCCGGAGCAGGCGGCGTAATTCATAAACGGAAACGGATTGTTGTACATGGACAGGGAACAAAAGCTATTTTTAATGCTTCTGGGAGATTTCCTCAACGAAAGGGAGAGCGTCCTCCCAGAGGCGGGATATGATTGGGAGACGCTGCATCTCTATGGGATGAAGCATAATCTGTGCGGCATTGTGTATGAGCAGCTAAGGCATGTGCTGCCGGAGCCGTTTTTGAGCCGGTTTCGTTCCGACTATCTGGCCGAGCTGGTTCGCTGCAGGCACAGAAAAAGCGTGACCGGGGAGATGACCGCCGTTCTGGAAGAAAACGGCATGGAGTTCTTCTATGTCAAGGGCGACGTGGTAGGCAGGCTCTATACCAACCCGGTGCTGCGCTCCATGAGCGATGTGGATGTAATGGTTCGCCGGGAGGCGCTTCCGATGCTCCATGAAAGGCTGCTGGAGACGGGGTTTGAGTGTACGGAACAGGGAATCAGCGTCTGGAGCTACCAGAAGGAGGGCGTGGCCTTCGAGGTTCACAGCGCCCTGATCCGCTCCGCCCACCGGGAGGACGATGCGGTTGCCCAAGCCATGGGCAGGTGCTGGGAACATGTGAGGGACGGGGAGCTGGACTGGAGCTTTCACATGCTCTACCTGCTGCTGCACCTGAGAAAGCACTTCCGGGTGCGGGGCGTGGGGTTCCGCCAGTTTCTGGACATCGCCTTCGTCGCAAAACGCTGTGCGCTGGACTGGGCGCAGATTCGCCGGGAGCTGGAGGAGCTGGGACTGTGGAATTTTGCGTTAAAGGTGTTCGGTCTGTGCGAGCACTGGTTTGACTGTTCCGTTTTCCCCCAGCGGACGGAGCCGGACGAGGATTTTTTCCGGCAGGCCACGGAGTTTATCATACAAAACGGCGTCTTTGGCTACGGAAACGAGGAAAACAAGGACAACGAGATCGTCAACACCGGGCGCAGCGAGGGGCTTTTCGGTCTGTTCCTCCATGCACTGGCGGTGCTGTTTCCCGGCTACCGGGATATGTGCGAGACAGAGCGCTATTCCTTTTTGGAGGGCAAGCCTGTGCTGCTGCCCCTTGCGTGGGTCTACAGGATCGTGTACCTCATCCGGGAGGGAAAGCTCCGGGAGGTGTTCAGCGGCCTGTCCCAACTGAAGGGAAAGGCAAGAAAACGAAGGGAAATATACGCTCAATGGGAGCTTTAACAACGCAAAGAGGAGGAAAAAGAC
>CAJOOV010000249.1 GCA_905236265.1 uncultured Oscillospiraceae bacterium
ATCTCCCGCTCCCCGATGCCGTCCTGATTGCGGGGGTCGTCCAACGTGGCATCCCCGGTGTCATAGTTTTCCTCGTCCTCTTCCACCTGTGCATCAGGGGTGCTGTCCTCCGCAGGGGGCTCGGCGGCTTCGTCCTGAGAGGCTTCGTCCTGCGTCTGTACAGGCTCCTGCTGTGTCTCCTGCGTAGAAGCGCTGCCGCATCCGGCAAGCAGGCTGAGCAGCATCATTGCGGCCAGCAGTACACTGATTCCTTTTTTCATCTGTAACACTCCTTTTCATCCCCGGAGAGTCACAAACCCCCTGCCTTGGGGCAGAGGGCAACACCAAAAGACTCTGCCCCGCCGGACAGAATCTCCCATGATACAGCCAATCCCCCGTGGCCTGAGAGTCATCGCTCTCCGTATCGGTTCACGGCAGGTTTCCTGACTTACGGCTCCCCGCTCCATGCCGCCTTCCCGGTAAAACCAGTGACCTGTTGGCATTTCACTCCCCGCTTACAGTGACGGGATCGTGCAGGACTTCCACCTGCTTCCCTTTTACCCTCCGGCCTGCGCAGACGCATCGGAGGCACCGTGAACCTATTCAATTACCCTGACAATATACCACGAAAAGCGCCGCAGTGCAAGACAGCATACGCAGAAAACAGGAGCCGTCTCCCCTCTCTGAGACGGCTCCTGCATAACTGCAAGCGGTATTCGGTTCGACGGCTTTCTGCCCTCACTCCTCGGTAAAGTGGAGGGTGGTTCTGCGTCCATTGCTTCCAAGGGAGGTATTGGGAAAGATGGCCGCCGCCTGAGAGAGATACTCCCCCGGACGGCTCAGGGAGGGACTGAAATGAGTCAGCCAAAGCTCCCTCACATTGGAGCGAAGAGCGGTTTTCGCCGCCTCCTGAAAGGTCATGTGACAGGTCTCCTTCGCCTTGGCCAGCTTGTCCGCCTCGCCGTACATCCCTTCACAGATCAGCAGATCAGCCCCCTCAGCACAGCGGTACAGGGCTTTCGCCGGGCGGGTATCCGTGGAATAGACCAGCTTAATCCCCCGACGGGGCGCACCGAGAACCTGCTGCGGGGTAAAGCCGCCCACACACTCCCCTGACTGTAAATGCCGCCAAAGCTGCTTGGGGATTCCCAGCGCCGCTGCCCGCACAGGGTCAAATCTGCCCGCTCTGGGCACCTGTGCCTGATAGCCGAAGCAGGGAACCGTATGATTGACGGGAAAGGCAGTGATTTCCCAATCCCCCAGCGGGATGGTCTGCGTGGTATTCGGCTCCAGCTCCGTGACCCAGACGGGAAAGACCAGCTCAGGGGCAATGGTTTTCACCGCTTCAAGAAGCCGTTTTGTGCCGGGAGGGCCGATGAGCGTCACAGGGTCAGTACGATCCATGTTTCCCATAGTGAGCAACAGACCGGGAAGTCCCGCCGTGTGGTCAGCGTGGAGGTGGGTCAGACAGATGGTATCCAGATTTTTGAAGCTGCACCCCGCCTCACGGGCGGCGATCTGTGTCCCCTCCCCTGCGTCAATGAGCAGGCTGTGGCCGTTGCACCGCAGCACAAGGGAGGTCAGCCACCTGCCCGGCAGGGGCATGGTTCCCCCGCAGCCCAGCAGACACACATCCAGCATTCCGATTCCCCCTGCTCTTATTCCGTGATTGAAGTCTCTCCCTGCAGCCGGATACTGCCCTTTTCCGCAGTGGCTGTCAAAGCGGTGACAGAATGCTCATAGTTCTGAATCAGATACATGGCAATCTCATCCTCCAGCTCCCGCTGGATCAGACGGCGCAGGTTCCGGGCGCCGTAGGTCTCGGAGAAGGATTTCTCCGTCAGATAATGCACCAGTGCATCATCCCATGTGAAGCGAATGTTCTTCTCCGCCAGAGAATCCCGCAGCTCACCCAGCATAATGCCGGTGATGGACTGGAAGTCCTTCTGGGTCAACTTGTTGAAATAGATGATTTCATCCACCCGGTTGATAAACTCTGGGCGCAGAAAGCTCTGCAGCGCCTTCATGGTCTTGTCCTTCTCCTGCTCGTTGGCGGAGCGGCCAAAGCCCACGCTGCCGGAGGAGTTGCTGCTGCCTGCATTGGAGGTCATGACAATGACGGTGTTTTCAAAGTTCACCCGCCGTCCGTGGGCGTCGGTAATCTGCCCGTCGTCTAAAATCTGCAGCAGGATATTCAGCACATCCGGGTGCGCCTTCTCAATCTCGTCAAAGAGGATGACGGAATAGGGCTTCCGGCGGATTTTCTCCGTAAGCTGTCCCGCCTCATCATAGCCCACGTAGCCGGGAGGCGAGCCTACAATCCGGGAGACAGAATGCTTCTCCATAAACTCCGACATATCCAGACGAATCAGCGATTCCGGGCTGTTGAAGAGATCCTGAGCAAGCTGCTTCACCAGCTCCGTCTTGCCTACGCCCGTGGAGCCGACGAAGATAAAGGATACCGGCTTATGCTTGGGGGAAATACCCACCCGGTTGCGGCGGATGGCACGGGTCACGGCGTCCACTGCCTCGTCCTGCCCGATGATATGCCGCTTCAAACGCTGATCCAGCTCATTCAGGCGGGCAAATTCCTCCTCCTGAATCCGGCTGGCAGGGATATTTGTCCAAAGCTCGATCACCCTTGCCAGATTTTCCAGCTCCAGCACAGGTCTGCCCTTTGCGCTGAGCTGGGATTCCTCCTCGTCCAGACGCAGCTCCTGAGAGCGCAGGTGGGCAATTCTGGCATAGGCTCTGTCATCATCCGGGGAATTCTGCAGGGTATTGCGCTCTCCCTGCAGCCCTTGCAGCTCCTCATTCAGATGCCCCAGACGGCGGCGCAGGAGGTTCAGCCGCTCCTCCCGCTTTGCCGGTTCCATCTCCTGATTGCTGTTGAGAGAGCTGAGCTCCCGGTTCACTGCGCCGAGCTGCTGGCGGCAGCGGGTCAGCTTCTGCTCATTCTCCTTCAGCTTGGCGGAGCGCTCGTTGGACTGCTGGTTCTGGGTGCTGGCTATCAGCTCCCGCTCCTTATTCAGATCCGCACGTTCCTTATGGATGGCGGCAAGACGTGCCAGCGTCTTATTGTGCAGGTTCACATCAGAGCACGCCTCGTCAATCAGGTCAATGGCCTTGTCAGGCAGGTAGCGGTCAGTGATATAGCGCTCGCTGAGCAGCACGGCCTGCCGAAGAATGGGCTGAGGGATGGTCACCTGATGATAATCGGCGTAGAAATGAGCAATGCCCTCCAGAATCTTCGTGGTATCCTCCACAGATGGCTCTGCCACATTTACCGGCTGGAAGCGCCGCTCCAGCGCAGAATCCTTCTCGATATACTTCCGGTATTCGTTGTAGGTGGTGGCACCGATGACCTGAATCTCCCCCCGGCTCAGGGCGGGCTTGAGGATATTTGCCGCATTCATAGAGCCTTCCGCATCTCCGGCGCCCACAATGTTGTGAACCTCGTCGATGACCAGAATAATGTTGCCCACACGCTTGACCTCTTCGATCAGACCCTTCATGCGGCTCTCAAACTGTCCCCGGAACTGGGTGCCTGCCACAAGCGCCGTCAGGTCCAAGAGGTAGACCTCCTTATCCACCAGCTTATAGGGCACCTCCCCCAGAACGATTCTCTGGGCAAGACCCTCGGCGATGGCAGTTTTACCCACGCCGGGTTCGCCAATCAGGCAGGGGTTATTCTTCTGTCTGCGGTTGAGGATCTGCATCACACGGGAGATTTCCTCCTCCCGTCCCACCACGCCGTCCAGCTTGCCCTCTCTGGCGCTACGGGTCAGATTCACACAGTAGGTGTCCAAAAACTTCCGCTTCTGCCCCTTCTGCTGGGGAGCATCCTTCCGGTGCTCCTGATTCCGCTCCCCGTTCTGGGGCGCCTGCTCCTCCTGACTGCGGTTCTGTCCGCCGAAGAGACGGTTCAGGAAGGGGAAGGTGGCGGTTTTCCCCTCCTCCTGCTCGTCATCGTCTCCGTCAGAGCTGTCCTGATTCTCCATCATGGATTCCAGTGCCTCCGGGCCGCCGAAGGCAGACATCATCTCGTTGGTCAGATTATCCACGTCATCCTCAGAGATGCCCATTTTGGTGAGCAGATCATCCACCGGCTTGATGCCCATGCCCTTGGCACAGCTCAGGCAGTAGCCCTCGTTTTTGGTCTCTCCGTTTTCCAGTTTTGTCACGAAAATCACAGCCATATTTTTATGGCATTTTGAACAAAGTACAGGCTGCATATCATTCTCCTTACCTGAGTGAGGACACTCTCGCCCACTCACCCATCCGATCATTTCTATTTAACCTACCACACAAATATGAATAAATTTCGGTTTTCGTCAAAAAAATCACCGGGGAATCGTTCCGAAGGAGGAAAACAGCGCCAGCAGGCCGCCGGAGTCAACCGCTTTCTGGGGAATCAGCCCGATGCCGGAGGCGATAGAGCAGACCACAGCCAGCAGCACCGCTCCCCGGACAAAGCCTACAAATCCTCCCAGCAGTCCGTTGAGAAAACCGATCAGGGGCAGCTTGGAGGCCAGATCCAGAATGCGGGTCAGCACTGCGCCCAGCACCTGAACGGCCACAAAGCATACCAGAAAGGTCAGCAGCCACGGTATATCGGGGGCAAGAGCGGTTGCCACAAAGGCAGAACCGATCCACGCCGTGACGGAAACTGCCAGTCCCATCAGCGTGACAATCAGTCCCCGGAAAGCGCCCAATATGGTAAAGGCTGCCAGAATGACCAGAATAATCACATCAGAAATGTCCATATCTCTCTCCTCAGGGCAGGAAGACCCCTGCCTGTTCTCCTCCGATCAGCATTGCGGTTCCGTCAGAGCGCACCAGTGCGGCAAGCAGGCCGCTGTCGTTGGAAAGCCCGGCATACTGTTCAAAGCCGCTGTCATACAGAAACAGCTGGCTGCTGGTTAAAACGGCGATATAGCGCCCCGCCGCCGTGGCGGAGAGTACCTCCCGGCTGTAGTGCATGGTTCCCACTACATTTCCGTCATAATCAATGCACACAAGCTGTCCCAGCGTGCCGGCGCTGTCCTGACTGAAGTATTCCAGCGCAAAACCGTCCCCGTTCAGGGAATAGCCCTGAAGATGCAGCCCGTTATCCGACCACTGGGACACCTGCTCCAGACGGTTATTCAGGCGTACAACGCCAAATTCCTGCTGCAGCCACATGCCGCTCTCGTCCCATGTGAGATCCAGAACCGGCTGGTCAGACACCGCCGCACTCCGGGTCATGGCTCCGTCGGAGAGGCTGTACTGGCTCAGCGTGGAGACAAAGGTGATGTCATCCTGCCCGATGGTGAGAACAGCCACCTGCCTGTTGTCCGGGTCAATCACGGCGTCCATGACAAACTGGGAGGAGATGCGCTCTGTAATCACCGGCTCATGCTCTGCATCATAGACCGTCACCGTCCCCTTGTATCCCGATGCCTGCTCCGACACGGCAAGCCATCCGTTCTGGTTGACTCTGGCGGAAATCAGCTTATAACCGGCTTCTGAGGCATAGTGGAACACACATTGCCGGTCAGCAAACAGATACAGGTCGTTCCCGCCTGCATCGTAAACGACGCCATGATTGCCGCAGGTCTGGATGACAGGCGCTTCCATCACCGTGGAGATGTCTTCATAGGCCACGCCGCCGTCCGAATAGAGCTGAATCCGGTTCTCGCTGCACAGAATTACCCCGTCGCCCAGTGTGGCATAACAAACCTCGTCCTCCTGCCCGATGGAAAAGGAGGGAGCCAGCCCCTCGTCCGAGCGCTCCAACGCCCGATAGGTCAGGTAGCGCTTGAAGGAGTCCAGATTGAATCTGCTCCGGTTTACCACAAGATAGACCGTAAGGGCAATCACCAGCAGGGTGGCCGTAACGGTGAGTATACGCAGCACAATGCGCAGTCTGGAGGGCTTGTTCTGCATCTGTGATGTCTGAAACGCCTGCTCCATTTCATAATTGTTTTCATCCATGATCCTATTCCTCCGGGTATGGGTTCATGCCGGGGAGGAAGAACGCTCCGGCTCCTCCGCCTCCCGGTCTGTTTCCAGTCCCACCGGCTCTTTATACCACAGCTTCGTCATATACAGTCCACCGGGAGGAACCGTCGGCCCTGCCTCCACACGGTTGCCTCGCAGCAAAATCTCACCGATTCCCTCCGGGGTCAGCTTCCCCTCTGCGGCGTATAATACCGTTCCCGCCATAATGCGCACCATATTATACAGAAACCCGTTGGCACACACCTTCAGGGTAATCAGGTCGCCCTCCCGCTTTACGTTGAAATAGTACACCGTGCGCACGGTGGAGCGCACATTGGTTCCCACATCCCGCACGGCGGCAAAATCGTGGGTTCCCACAAACTGCTGCGCTGCGTCGGCCATAATGCCCTCGTCCAGATGCTTTGGATAGAAGTAGGCACGGTCCACATAAAAGGCGTTGCGGATGCGGGAGTTATAGACCTGATAGGTGTACTCCTTCTTCCGGCAGGAGAGAATGGCATTAAAGCCCTCTGATACCTCCCGTGCGGACACAATCACAATGTCATCCGGCAATCGGGCGTTGAAGGCAAGGGGCATACGGTCACAGGGGATGGTGGAGGTGGTTCTGAAGTTGGCGATATAGACCCTTGCGTGTACACCGGCATCTGTTCTCCCTGCCCCGGTAAAATGGACGGGGTGCTTGACCACTTTGGAGACGGCCTGCTGCAGGGTCTCCTGCACGGTGACGGCATTTTTCTGTATCTGCCAGCCATGGTAAGCTGTGCCCACATACATGAGCTGTAAGGCTATGTTTCTCTCTCTCATCGTCTCAAATACCAAATCCGTAGGCACACACACAGACTGCTGCCAGAATGACCACGCCAAGCGCCAGCGCTGTCCAGTCCGCTCCCGTATAGGCAAGGCGGCGCAGCCTGGTGCGTCCC
>CAJOOV010000250.1 GCA_905236265.1 uncultured Oscillospiraceae bacterium
ATCCAGCTCATGCGGAAGGAGCGTGGGCTGACGCAGGAGCAGCTTTCTCAGATGGTGGACCTCTCTCCCAACTATCTGAGCAATGTGGAGACCGGCTTGAAGACGCCAAAGCTGGAAACTTTGATTGAGATCATGAACGCACTGCAATGCGACGCAAATGCCCTCCTTGCTGATGTGGTCAATACAACGACTGCTGAGGAGAGCGGTTTGATCTCAAAATCGCTCTCTGAGCTGCCCTTGAGAGAGCAACGGCGGATCAAGAGGGTGGTTGAGGTCCTCATCCAGGATGCAAAGAACGAACTATGATTTTGCCCCTATGCGACACGGCATAGGGGCATTTTTTTCTTTCTACCGAAAAACTGACTGCTTTCGACATGAAGTTGGTGCTATGGTTATACCGCTAATAGCGTTATAGAATCATATAAGCGTTATTTTTGCAGAAGGGAAAACGGCATGAAGAAAGAGAAAAGTTTGATGCTCGACTTGCGGGACGATCTGGGCAAAATTGAATTGGTCAGGGAAATCGCATCGGGAGTGTACTATGTTGTAGCCGCCGATGGAGAGACCGCTTTACCCAGTGAATACTACATTGCTGAAAAGAACTGCTCCGCACTGTCTGATGAAGCAAAAGCATACGGCAGAGTCCTTGAACACCGGCACAACTACCTCTGTTTTCGTGTCGATGTGCCAGAAGAGGGCAGGGTGGTTCTGGAATATGAGGTGAACCGCTGTCTTGCCAGACAAAAGCAACCGCTTCTTGAGGGCGATTCGCTGTTGACGATCGTTTCATACGGCAGAGAGTACAACCCTGAGTATTTTGGCGACTATCCGGCACCCTGCATCACGCCACGAGGGTTGACCCTTCGCTATGTCATGCTGTCCAGCGGGATTTTTGCGATTGAAACAGATCGCCTTGAAAAAGTGCTGGCTGTATGTCATCCCATCTGGGACTGCGACCTGTCCTGCTATGCGAAAGAAAAAGCTGAGTTGCTTGACTACGGCGGGCTGAACGATATCAGAAAAGACGAAGGATACTTGTTTTTCCCAGAGTCTTCGGCCTGCATAGCCCTGTTTGAGCTATGGAAGGACCACAGCCCCATTGCTCAGTCCGGCAAGATTGATTTCACAGCTATGATGAACGCTATCTGGGCCTATCACCCGGAATATGCCGCCTCTCACAATCTCCGTGAGCAGACAGGACAAAACGATGGCTTCGGGTCGTTCCTGCGCTCCCTTGGCTGTGATGTGGAACTCAAAGGCAATCCAAAAAACTTGATCGCCCTATCGGAAGGAACCGGAATTGACTATTTGTTGCTGTAGGGCAAAGCAGCCGAAGCAGAATAAAATAGCACCCCAACTGCAACCCTTCGTGGATGCAGTCGGGGTACTTCCATGATTTCTGGCCCCTTGCCAGAGCAATCAGAGCAAGCTGTTATCAAATTCATCAGCTTATTCCGACGATCCTCTCAAACGCAACAGCCCTGTTGATTTGCCCTTTCCCCTCCCGGCTCATCAGCACGACCTTCTGCCCTGCGCTGTCAATGCTCTTCACCGCATCCCTGATCTCCACATATTTCCCGCCGGTTTTTCGTTTGTCAGGGACGAAATAGCGGATGGTCACGGTGGGGTGGCGGCCCTCTGCGATTGCTTCGGCAATCAGCCGCAGCTTCTGGTTCAGGTTCTCGATCTCGGCTTCCGGAAGCTCGATCTGGCTGTCTGTCCATCGCTGTTCCTCTTTGACCATATCCGAATACCCGGCCAGAGCGTCAAAGGCCGAGAACTGGGCGGCACGGTCGTATAGGCTCATCTGCGGTCTGGTTGGGCTCTGCCAATGAGGGTGGTCGATGATGTCGGGATAGATGTCCCGTCCGTTGGGTTCCCCCTCTTTTCGCCCTTGGGTCATGGGCCGTCACCGTCCTTTCTGCTGGAATCCTCCGTACCGGCCCTGTGTCCGCCGATTTGACTGTTGCGGAGCTTGGTGGTGGCTCCTTCCAGGAAGTTCATGCCCTTCAGCACGGCGTTCTTCCCGAATTTGGACTGAATCAGCAGAGTGGCCTGCTGCAGCCGCTTTTCTTTCTCCTCCTGCCGCCGTTCCGTTTCTTTTTCCTTCTCCAAAGCTGCGTAATCGGTGAACAGGTCCAACTGCTCCGGCACAGCTTCCGGAACCGCCGATTCCGGGATCAAATTGACTGCCACAACGTTCACCCGGCGGATGGTGAGTTCCGGGTCCACAATGCGGTCATAGAGAGCAAGCATACACTCCATGATCTTCCGTGTGGAGGAGGTGTACTGGGGAAGGTTTCCGGTGCCGTGGGCATATTTGGGACAGGGACGGCCATAGTGGTCCATGCCCACGGCCCCCTTGTATTTTCGCTTCGTTCCGGTGATCTGAAAGGTTGACTCCTGAATGGTGGGTCCGTGATAGAGATATTCGATGGAGGTCCTGTCATACCCAATGGTCAGCGCAACCTTTTTCGTGACCAGCCCCTTCTTTACCAGATCCAGCACCAACAGCTCCGTCATCTCTTTGGTGATCAGTCTGGCCTTCTCTGCGCTGTAGGGCTCCATCAAGACCTGGCCGGAGCCAAGGGAGTTTGATTGGGGCTTGTAGGATTTTATGGTTGGAATATCGCAGGGTTCCCAGCCCCAGGCGTGGTCAATGACCAGCTCTGCATTGACGCCAAGGGCGGCGTAGAGCTTGCCCTCATCCTGCTCGCTCAGCCTCGCCACATCACCCATGGTGTAACAGCCGAGAGCTTCCAGCCTTCTTGCGATACCAGGGCCTATCCTCCAAAAATCCGTGAGCGGGCGGTGACACCACAGCAGCTCACGGTATTTCATTTCGTCCAGCTCTGCGATGCGAACGCCGTCCTTGTCGGCGGGAACGTGCTTGGCGACGATATCCATAGCGACTTTGGCCAGATAGAGGTTGGAGCCGATCCCCGCCGTGGCGGTGATGCCCGTGGTGTAGAGCACCTCCCGAATCATTTGCGTCACCAGCTCATGGGCGGTCATGCGATAGGTGTTCAGGTAGCCGGTCAGGTCCAAAAACACCTCGTCTATGCTGTACACCACAATATCATCCGGGCTGATATATTTCATATAAATGGAGACGATCTGTGTGCTGATCTGCTCATAGAGTTTCATCCTGGGCGGCGCTACGATGTAGGACAGCTCC
>CAJOOV010000251.1 GCA_905236265.1 uncultured Oscillospiraceae bacterium
ACCCATCATCAGGCCGGAGGCCACGATGGCGGGGAGGATGGGGACGAACACGTCGCCGGGGGTCTTGAGGATTTGCTTCCACAGAGGCATCTGAGCCGCTGCGGCGTTTTTCACCTCGTCCTTGGTGGCGGCGGTCATGCCGGTGATGTCAAGGAACTCGTCATAGACCTTGTTCACCGTGCCGGTGCCGATGATGATCTGCACCTGACCGTTGGACTCGAACACGCCCTTGACGCCGTCCACCTCTTCCAAAGCGGACTTGTCGATTTTGCTGTTGTCCACCGTCACCAGACGAAGGCGGGTGGCACAGTGGGCTACGCTGACCAGATTATCCCGGCCGCCCAGCTGCGCAAAGATGTCCTGCGCACACTTTCTGTAATCCATAAAATACCTCTCCTCTTTCATGTTGATTTTTGAAAACGGTTTCAACACATGCCCATGATACCAAATACGGCAACTTTTGTCCAGATGGAATTTTAACTAATTTTCAAAAGTGATTTTTGGACGCTTTCACAAGGGCTGGCGGGGGTGCTTTTGGTAAACCTGACCGAAACCAGAGGGATGTCAGGTTTCATAAATATTTTTGATAAATAGCTTGCAATTCCGATCAATCTGTGCTAACGTATGAAGTGAAAACGATTTCAATAAAGGGAGAGGTATTTTGGCAGGTGTTTCCTGCCTCTCCCGGCTTCCGATACCGCCGTTTTGCCCAGAGAGGAGACTGAGGATGGAACAAAACGTATTCGAGCAGCGCCTTGCTGCCTGTCAGGACGAGCTGAAATGGCTCTATCACGAGATTTACCGCAACAAGGGCGAGGCATACGACTATTTTGTGGGTATGCTGCGCCGGTGCTGGGAGGGGCGCAAGGACGCCCTGCGGGAGATGGACGAGCGCCGTCTGTCCCAGCCGGACTGGTACCGCTCCAACCAGCTCATGGGGATGATGATGTACCCCTCCAACTACGGGGGCACCCTCAACGGTGTGCGGGAGCGGCTGGACTATCTGGGGGAGTGCGGGGTGAACTACCTGCACCTGATGCCCCTGCTGGACTCCCCGGAGGGCAAAAGCGACGGCGGCTACGCTGTGTCCGACTTCCGGAAAGTGCGCACCGATTTGGGCACCATGGAGGATCTGGAGGCGCTGGCGGACGAGTGCCGGGAGCGGGGCATTGCCCTGTGTCTGGACTTTGTGCTCAACCACACCAGCGAGGAGCATCCGTGGGCAAAGGCGGCGAGGGCGGGAGATCCTGTGGCCCGCAGCCGTTACTTCTTTTATGATGACTGGGTGATTCCCAACGAGTTTGAAAAGACGGTGCCTCAGGTGTTCCCCACCACTGCGCCGGGGAGCTTCACATGGCTGGAGGACTGCCAGCAGATTGTCATGACCTCCTTCTATCCCTTCCAGTGGGATCTGAACTACGCCAACCCGCTGGTTTTCAACGATATGACGGAGAACCTGCTCTATCTGGCCAACCGGGGCATGGACGTAATCCGGCTGGATGCCGTGCCCTACATCTGGAAGGAGCTGGGCACCAACTGCCGCAACCTGCCTCAGGTACACACGCTGGTGCGCATGATGCACCTGGCCTGCCAGATCGTCTGCCCCGGCGTGCTGCTGCTGGGAGAGGTGGTCATGGAGCCTGCCAAGGTCGCCCCCTACTTCGGCACCGTGGAGAAGCCGGAGTGCGATATGCTTTATAATGTGACCACCATGTGTACCACATGGAACACCGTGGCCACCCGGAATGTGGGGCTGCTGCGCCACCAGATGGAGCAGGTCTGCGCCCTGCCCAAGAGCTGCCTGTTCCAGAACTACCTGCGCTGTCACGACGACATTGGCTGGGGTCTGGATTACCCGTGGCTCATGGAGCACTTCGGAGAGGAAGAAGTCGCCCACAAGAAATACCTCAACGACTGGTTCACCGGCAAGTGGCAGGGGAGCTGGTCCAGAGGCGAGCTGTACAACGACGACCCCCGGCTGGGAGATGCCCGCCTGTGCGGCACCACTGCCTCTCTGGTGGGCATTGAGAGTGCCACGGAGCCCTTCGGGGACAGCAGCGCACTGGATCAGGCGATTGCCTGTGACCTGATGCTCCATGCGTGGATGTTCACCCAGAGCGGCATCCCGGTGCTGTACAGCGGCGACGAGGTGGCGCAGCTCAACGACAACGCCTATCACAACGACCCGCTGAAGTGGGATGACAGCCGGTATATCCACCGGGGGAAATTCGACTGGGCGCTGGCGGAGAAGCGCCGGGAGCCGGGCAGTGTGCAAAACCGGATTTTCACCGGACTGCGGGAGATGGAGAAGGTGAGAGCGGCCCACGCCGTGTTCCGCTCCGATGCGGATGTCTGGACATGGGACACCGGCTCCGAGGCGGTGTTCGGTCTGGAGCGGCGCTATGGGGACGAGCGGATGGTAGGTCTGTTCAACTTCTCCGAGCATCCTGTGCAGCTCCAGCTGGGGCGGCGGGAGGCGGCTGACCTGCTCACCGGCGAGGCGGTGTGGATGGACGGCCTGAAGCTGGGCGGCTACGGCTGGCACTGGCTGCTGCTGGACGGGGAATAACCTCCATGACCATCAAGGAGCTGGCGCAGATGGCGCAGGTCTCCCCCTCTGCTGTCAGCCGATACCTGAACGGCGGCCCCCTCAGCGAGGAGAAGCGCCGGAGAATACAGGCGGCGGTGGAACAGACCGGCTATCATCCCGACTCTGTGGCACGCACGCTGCGCACAAAGACCACCAATCTGGTGGGGCTGATCGTGCCCAAGACGGATTCCGACGCCGTCACGCAGGTAACAGCCGGGGCGGCCTCCGCTCTGGCGGAGCACCGGTATCTCTCCCTGCTGGCAGACACCGCCAACGACCCGGCACAGGAGCTGGCCTATCTGAACCTGTTCCAGAAGCAGCAGGTGGCGGGCATCATCTTAATGGCCTCCGTGATGACGGCGGAGCTGGAAAACGCCCTGCGCAGCACCACTGTCCCTGTGGTAGTCACCGGGCAGAAATTCCGTCAGGTGCCCTGCGTCTACCACGACGATCAGGGGGCGGCGTATGATCTGGCCTGCCTGATGCTGAAGCGGGGGCGCAGACGCCTTGCCTTTATCGGCGTGACGGAGGCGGATGTGGCCGTGGGGGTGAACCGCCGCCGGGGCGTGGAGGCCGCCATGAGGGAGTACGGGCTGGAGCCTGCCTCTCTGCTGGTGGAGACCGGGAGCTTCCGGGTGGAGAACGGCCTTACCGCCATGAAACGGCTGCTGCAGCGGGACGGGGAGATTGACGGGGTGATCTGCGCCACAGACCGGATTGCCGTGGGCGCTTTGGACGTGCTGCGCCGCTCCGGGCGGCGGGTGCCGGAGGATGTGAGCGTTATCGGCATGGACGACAGCTGGGCGGGCAGCTATATCACCCCGCCCCTCACCACCGCCCGGTTCTACTACCGCACCTGCGGGGAACAGGCGGCAAGACTGCTGGTGGAGCTGATCCGCAACCGGAAGCAGCCTGCCCCGGTGCAGCAGACCATGCTGGGCTATACCGTTCTGGAACGGGAGTCTGTATAAATCTGTATCAATCAGAAGCAACGGGGCTGTCTCAGTTGAGACAGCCCCTTTTTGCGTCTTATTCTGTTGTTATGCCTGCTCCTCGGCCTTGCGCTGGTTCAGGTACTCGTGGATATAACCCATCACCTGATCTGCGTCCAGACCGTGTACCATGCACGCCTCCTCAAGACTCTCGCCGATGGAGGAGGGGCAGCCCACGCAGTGCATCCCGCACTGCATCAGAATATAGGCAATGCCGGGATCAAACTCCAGCATCTCGCCCATGGTTGTGGCTTTTGTAATTTCCATGTTCCTATCGCCCTTTCCGGAGTAAATCAATCTCACAGAAAGTATGAAACCACAAAGACGGGCGGTTGTCAAGGGCGTTTGGGTAAAATCCTATAAAACTGATGTGATTTTATCGCCCCTGCCGGAGGCTGTCCCGGTTTTTTCTCCCGGAGGTGTTTAATACACCGCAAAGGGCACAGTCCAGGAGTAGTAGATGAAATCCTTGTCCGCCAGCAGATTGGGGAAACCAATGCTGCGCTTCTGGAATTTGCTCATAGCGTTCGCTTCCTTTCCGTAGGAACGGACAGGATTATAGCGCCAGACTTTTGGAAAATCAAGGGTCACTTTGTGCGACTATTACAGAAATGGTGTGGTTTGGTTGTGCAGAATGACAGAATGCGCAGTTTACTTCTGATACTCAAACTGCAGCCCATAGAGATCCACGGTATCCCCGTCCTGAATCCCGGCGGCCTCCATCTGCTCAAACAGCCCGGAGGCTCTCAGCTTGCCGTCAAACCAGTTGCGGGACTCGTAGTCGTCAAAGTTGACGTACTCCATGAGCTGATCCAGCCACGCCGCCTCGGCGTACCACACGCCGTCATGCTCCCAGATCTCCGCCTTTTCGCTGGTGTCCACGGCAATCTCCTTGGGTCTTGGCACATACTCCGGCTCATAGTATTTCACCGGGGGCAGGCTTTCCAGCCGCCGGGCGATGGCAAAGGTCAGCTCCCGCACCCCCTGATGGGCGGCGGCGGAAAGCTCGAAGCAGGGGTAGCCCTTGCCCTCCACATAGGATTTGAACGCCTCCACCTGCCCCCGGTCATAGCACAAATCGCACTTGTTGGCGGCGACCAGCATGGGGCGCTGTGCCAGCTCCGGGGAATACTGCTTTAATTCCTCGTTGATGGCATCGAAGTCGGCAATGGGGTCTCTCCCCTCGCTGCCGGACACGTCCACCAGATGCACCAGCAGCCGGCACCGGTCAATATGCCGCAAAAAGTCATGCCCCAGCCCGGCGCCCTCGCTGGCACCCTCAATAATGCCGGGGATGTCCGCCATGACAAAACTGACCCCTTCCTCTACCCACACCACGCCCAGATTGGGCATCAGGGTGGTGAAGTGGTAGTTGGCGATTTTGGGGTGCGCCTTGGAGACCACGCTGAGCAGGGTGGACTTGCCCACATTGGGAAAGCCCACCAGTCCCACGTCCGCCAGCAGCTTTAATTCCAGAATGACCTCTTTTGTCTCGCCGGGCAGTCCCGGCTTGGCGAAGCGGGGCACCTGACGGGTGGGGGTGGCGAAGTGCTGGTTGCCCCAGCCGCCCCGTCCGCCCCGTGCCAGCACAAAGGATTTGCCGTCGGACATGTCCCGGATGACCTCTCCGGTCTCTGCGTCCTTCACCACTGTGCCGGTGGGCACCTTGATGGTGAGGCTCTCCCCGTCCTTGCCGGAGCAGCGTGCCCCGGAGCCGTCTGCGCCGCCCTCGGCGGCATATTTCCGGCGGTAGCGAAAGTCCATCAGGGTGGTCATGTGGTTGTCGGCCACGAGGATCACGTCCCCGCCTTTGCCGCCGTCCCCTCCGTCGGGGCCG
>CAJOOV010000252.1 GCA_905236265.1 uncultured Oscillospiraceae bacterium
GCTCTGCCTTGCGGCGGCGAAGCTGACCCCGGAGGCGAGATGCGAGCGCAGCAGGGAGGGATAATCCGGGTGGCGCAGCGCCTGCGCCGCACGGGAGATCAGCGCCGGGCTGCCGCTCTCACTGCCGCAGAACAGGTCAGTCACGCCTGCGGCGCACAGAACCGCCACGCCACCCCGTGCAAACGCCTGCGCCGAAGAGATGGCCCAGGTCAGAGGCAGCTCCAGCACCAGATCCGCCCCGGAGAGCAGCGCCATGTGTCCCCGGAGCTGGGGGGCGAGTACGGCGGCCTCTCCCCGCTGGGTGAAGTATCCGCTCATGGCCGCCACCACGCCGGCATGGGGAAACGCCTGCCTCGCCTGAGCGATCAGGCGGGCGTGGCCCCGGTGGAAGGGGTCAAATTCCGCCACAATTCCCACGATGTGTCCTTCGGGCTTCAAAAAAATGCACCTCACCCTGAAAAAATTTTTCTGACAGGTTGTTCTCTTCTGATTTTTGTATTAAAATAATAGCATTAAAGTCAGGCTCCCGCAAGGGCGCAAAATGAAGTGAGAATAAAGGAGAACGATTCTGATGAATATTCTGGTGATTAACGCAGGCAGCTCCTCTTTGAAGTACCAGCTTCTGGATCCCGATTCCGGAAAGCTGCTGGCAAAGGGTCTTTGCGAGCGCATCGGTATTGACGGCAAGTTCACCTATAAGCCCCAGATAGAGGGCAAGAACGCCCTGAACGCAGTGGATGTGGCAATGCCCACCCATTCCGAGGCGATTCAGGCGGTGCTGAATGCGCTGGTGGACAAGGATAACGGCGTGATTGCCTCCATGGAGGAGATCGACGCTGTGGGACACCGGGTGGTTCACGGCGGCGAGAGCTTCGCCTCCTCTGTGCTGCTCACTGATGACGTGATGAAGGCCATCGAGCAGTGCAATCCTCTGGCACCTCTCCACAACCCTGCCAACCTCATCGGCATCAATGCCTGCACCGCTGTGCTGGGCAGCAAGACGCCTCAGGTGGCCGTGTTCGACACCGCCTTCCATCAGACCATGCCCCCTGTGGCCTACACCTATGCCATTCCCTATGAATACTATGAGAATGACAAGATTCGCCGCTATGGCTTCCACGGCACCTCCCACCGCTTTGTCTCCCAGCGGGCTGCCGCCATGCTGGGCAAGCCCATTGAGGAGCTGAAGATCATCACCTGCCATCTGGGCAACGGCTCCTCCATTGCCGCCGTGAAAAACGGAAAGTGCGTGGACACCACCATGGGTCTCACTCCGCTGGCCGGCCTGCCCATGGGCACCCGTGCCGGCGATATGGACGCAGGCGTGATGGAATTTCTGATGAACAAGTACGGCTGGGATATGAAGGAAATGATGAACGTGCTGAACAAAAAGTCCGGCGTTCTGGGCATTTCCGGCGTCTCCTCTGACTTCCGTGATCTGGACGCCGCCGACGAGCAGGGCAATGTGCGGGCGAAGCTGGCAAAGGACGTGTTCTGCTATGACGTGAAGAAGTACATCGGCGCCTATGCCGCCGCCATGGGCGGGGTGGATGCTATCGTGTTCACCGCAGGCGTGGGGGAGAACGGCCCCGCCCTGCGCATCGCCATGACCGACGGTCTGGAGTACATGGGTGTCACTCATTTGAATGAGCAGGCCAACGCCGTTCGGGGTCAGGAGATCGACGTTTCCGGCGAGGGCAGCAGGGTTCGTGTGCTGGTGATTCCCACCAATGAAGAGCTGATGATTGCCATGGATACCGCTGAGATCGTAAAGGGTCTGTAAGTGGAAACGCTGTACAAGATGCTGACCTATGCCATCTACGGCGTTTGGGCGTTATTTGCATGGGATACGGTGTCCTGCATACTGAACTACATCTCCAATCCGGAGCGCTATGCGGTTCAGTCTGCGCCGTGGTATACGGAGATTCTTGTCAGCGCAGTGTATGCGCTGGTACTGACAGGCGGGCTGCTGCTGGTTCGCCGGTTGGTGAAAAATAAGCTGTAATCTGCAATGCGTCTCCCTCCGGAACCCCGGAGGGAGAATTGCAGGAGCGGATGACAGGGTTTGCTGGGGAAAAAGGTCAATGAAAACAACGATGACAATGAAAAAAGCACAGCTCACAGCCTATGCGCTGACGGACTGTTTTCTGCTCATCCACATTGCCATGTTCCTGCTCTTCTGGCATTTCAGCGTGGTGCCAATGGCTCGCTTCAATACCTTCAGTATCGCCTTCTATCTGGCCACCATGGTGATAATCCATACGGAAAAGCTGCGATTGTATGTGGTTGGGGTCTATCTGGAGGTTTTGTGCCACATGACCCTTGCGGTGTTCTTCGTGGGCTGGGAGAGCGGCTTTCAGATCACCCTGATCGGAATCAATATTCTGCTGTTTTATGCGGAATATGTCAGCCGGAGCCTTGGAAAGAAATACATCCCCGCTCTGTTTCTCAGCCTGCTGGGCATGGCCAGCTATATGGGCTCCTTCGTCATCAGCCAGTCCCGCCCGGCGCCGTATCAGCTGCCGGAGAGGGTGTGCTTCTGGCTGCATATGGCATGGGCGGTTGTGGTCTTTGTGATTACCATCTTCTATTTGCAGGTCTTTGTGCAGATCACCTTCCAGTCTGAGAGCGTTCTGGCCAATCTGGTGGTGCGGGACAGACTCACCGGGCTGCACAACCGATACTATATGTCGGAGTACCTGAACGGGGTGATGTCCGGTGATGCCGCCCGCTCCTTCTGGGTGGCTATGATGGATATAGACAACTTCAAGCGGGTGAATGACACCTACGGCCACAACTGCGGGGACTATGTGCTGAAATCCGTGGCGGA
>CAJOOV010000253.1 GCA_905236265.1 uncultured Oscillospiraceae bacterium
GTTTCTGCTCTCCAGATACCCCTCCGCCACAAGCTGGCCGTAAGCACTTTCCACTGTCACCACACTGACCCCCAGCGCAGAGGCCATCGCACGCTTGGAGGGCAGCCGTGTCCCGCAGGCGAGATGCCCCGCCTCAATCTGGGTACGGATATAGTGGTATAGCTGCAGGTAAAGGGGCGCTTTCCCCGTAGGGGAAAAGGGGACAGAGAACAAATCATTCACCTTCTGACCTGATGTCAAACATGGTTCTTCCATAACGCAATCATGCCAGTTCTGTTTTTCGGTCAGTATATGGCAAAACAAAATCGCTGTCAAGTTTTTTCATAGCCTGTCCCTCTCCATCATAGGATGAAGCAGAACAATACACAGGAGGTCAGACCATGGAACGAATGAGGTCTGTAGAACAGGCGGCGGCAGTTCTGCCCAGAGAGCTGCGCCTTGCGCTGCTCAGTCAGGGAGCGCAGCTTGCACAGTGTGAAGAGATTCGCCTTCGCTGCGGCAGAGGGCTGTCATGGTCCCAGAGCGACGGAGCCGAGAAGACGGTGCGATTCGCAGGCGCACCCATGTCCGTGACTGCGGAGGATCTGCGCATGACGGTAGAGCTTGCAGCCCGTGCCTCCCTGCAGACCGTACAGGAAAAGCTCGCCTCCGGCTTTCTTCCCCTGCAGGGGGGACACCGGCTGGGTCTTTGCGGCACGGCGGCAGTGCGGGAGGGGCGGATTCTCCGGTTTCACACCCTCTCCTCCATCAATATCCGGGTGGCCTATCCGGTGCCCGGCGTGGGGGAAGCCGTTCTGGAACAGCTCACGCAGGGAGGGCGCTTTTGCAGCACCCTGATTCTCGCTCCTCCCGGCGATGGGAAGACCACGCTGCTGCGGGATCTCATCCGGCTTCTGGGGCTTCGCGGAATACGCACTGCGCTGGCAGACGAGCGGGGAGAGGTGGCGTCACTGTATCAGGGACAGCCCCAGATGGACGTGGGGCCGCTGTGCGACGTGGCGGACGGCTGTCCCAAGGGAGAGGCGCTTCCTCTGCTGCTGCGCACCATGAATCCGGCTGTGCTGGCGGTGGACGAGATCAGCACAGCGGCTGATGTCTCCGCCCTGTGCCACGCCGCCAACTGCGGCACCGGCATACTGGCAACTGCCCACGGAAGAGATCTGGACGAGCTGGCCTCCCGTCAGGTCTACCGCCCCCTGCTGGAGCAAAGGGTATTCACCCGGCTGGTGACCATCTCCCGCAGCGGAAAGCAGCGGCAGTATCAGGCGGTGAGCCTGTGACGGCGCAGAGTGCAGGGGCGGCATTGGTCACTGCTGCCTGTTTCTGGGGCGGGTGGAAACGGCGTCAGTGGTATGTATGCAGAAGACGCACTCTCTCCGCCTTCTGCCACGCCTTTGCCCGCATGGAGGCGGAGCTGTCCTGCGGGGATACGGATACATGGATGCTGGTGGCTCTGCTGGAGCAGGGACAGGCAGGCAGGTTTTTCCGCACCCTCTCCCGGAGAAGGGGAGAGCTGGAGTCTTTCCCCTTTGCGGCGCTGTGGAAAGACGCACTGGCCGGGCAGCACTATCCCCTGAAGGAGGAAGAGACGGCACTGCTGGAGCGTGCCGGGCAGGTTCTAGGGCGTTACGATGGCAGGACGCAGGCATTTCTGCTCTCCCAGCTTCGCCGGGAGCTGGAGGGAATGCTGGAAAACGCCCGACGGGAGGAACAGCGCATGGGGCGCACAGTGGTGATTCTCGGGCTGAGTCTCGGACTGGGGATCAGCGTTTTGCTGATCTAAACAACGCACAGAGGAGCGGATAATGCAAATGGATGTGGATCTCATTTTCCGGATTGCCGCTGTGGGCATTCTGGTCTCGGTATTAAACCAGGTGCTCTCCCGCTCGGGCAGGGAGGAGCAGGCCATGATGGTGACCCTTGCCGGGCTGGTAGTGGTGCTGATGATGGTGGTACGGCAGATCAGCGAGCTGTTCCGGCTGGTAAAGGATCTGTTCGGGCTGTGAGCGGCGCACCCGCCCTGACTGCCCTTGCTGCAGCAGGCGCCCTGTGTGCCCTGACCCTTCGGGGACGCACGCCGGAGCTTGCCCTTGTGCTGTCGATGGTAACGGCTGCGCTGCTGGTGTGGAAGAGCTGGTCTGCGCTGGTGACAGTGATCGACCTGATGGACATGCTGGCCGCTCAGGCCGGTCTGGAGAAGGAGCTGCTGGAGCCTGTTTACCGGACGCTGGGCATCTCGATTCTGGTACGCCTGTCCTCCCAGATTTGCCGGGATGCGGGGATGGGCAGCATCAGTGCCGCAGTAGAGCTTGCCGGCGGTCTGGCTGCGCTGGCGGTGGTATCTCCGCTGATTCGGGAGGTGATGGAGCTGGTGGGGTCAATGCTTTGAAACGGGCGCTGCTGTGCCTCGCTGCAGCAGCGTCACTGGTGCTGCCCGTTTTTGCCGCAGAGGATGCCGTCTGGGAGATTGTGGACACGAAAGAGCTGGAACGGCAGGCCTCTCAGGCAATCGACCTGCCCCTGAACCGGGAGATCAATCTGGAAGAGGGGCTGTCCACGCTGGCCGCTCAGGCGGCGGCGCAGATGTCCGGTATCGTGAAATCAGCCGTGCGCAGCGGGGCGCTGGTGCTGACCATCGCCCTGTTCTCTTCTCTGGCGGAAGCAGTTTCCGTTCAGAGCGGAGCGCAGGGACTTGACGCCGCAA
>CAJOOV010000254.1 GCA_905236265.1 uncultured Oscillospiraceae bacterium
ACCGGCCTGCGGCGGCCATTCTGGGGTATGCGGTGCTGGGGAAGGAGACCGCAGAAGAGCTTGGTCAGGAGATGCCGTCTATTACCGGGCATGTGGACGAGCAGACCTGCCCCTGTTTCCTCTTCGCCTCCAGAACGGACAGCGTGGTGCCTATTCAGAACACGCTGGACATGCTCAACGCCCTGAACCGCTTTCATACCTCCTTCGAGTGCCATATCTACGCCTTCGGCCCCCACGGCTTCTCCACGGCTGACCACTGCGTCCAGAGCTGCGATACCCGGATCCCCCAGCGTGCGGGCAATTGGGTGGAGGACAGCATTGCATGGCTGAGAGAGCTTTTCGGGGACTTCGGAAGCGACGGACTCACCCAGCCGGTATGCCGTCCCCATGTGAACGACGATGCCATGGCGTGGATGAGTCTGGACTGCAGCATTGCCCGCATCTTTGGCAATCCCAAGGCCAGAGAGGTGCTTGCCCCCACCATTCGGAAAATGCGGGAGCGGATCACTCCCTTCTCCCCGGATATGACCTTTGAGGATATGATGGAGCTTTTGGGCAAGATGACCCTGCGGGATCTGCTCATGGAGCGGGGCATTGACACGCAGCGGTTTGAAGAGCTGGATGAGGCGCTGGGCAAGGTGCCGAATATCTGAGCTCGTCCGGTTGGCTGCGCCTTACCTCTTCAGCTCATACGCCTGACCCGGCACCAGCACATGCAGCCGCTCCGGGTTCACAATCGCCTCTCTCAGGCGCTTCGGGTCGCCGTTGAAGGTGGACCAGTCCGGGGCATCCACACTGCCCCAGTGAATGGGAATCAGATCTGCGTTGGGATAGGCGTTGCACAGCCGAACCGCCCCGTCAAAGGTGATGTGCCAGTCGTTGTCTGCAAAATCCAGCAGGATGACATCCGGCTCTTCATAGTGAAGCTGCTCCTCCAGCAGTCTGGAATCCCCCGGCATCCACACGGTTCCGTCCGGCGTGGTGAGGTAGAAGCCGCAGTAGTCCTCCCGCTTCCACTCCCGGTACTTCCACTTCCTGCTCCCGTTCTGCCAGTTGTGCCATGCGGGAGTGAGGCGGATGCGGACATTCTCCACGTCAAAGGTGTCCCCGATGCCGTGCCCCTCACCGGGTATACCCTCCTCCCGCATCACCTGCGCCACATACTGGGTGGTGTGATAACACTTCGTCACCTGCCGGGTGTGGTGGATGGTGGGGCGGGAGAAGTGGTCGTTGTCAATGTGGGTCACCAGCAGGGCATCCACCCGCTGAACCTCCTTCGGCTGGATGGGCACCTCGCAGGTCAGGGGCATATCAAAGCCCTCCAGCACCGGGTCAATGAGAATCACGGTGCCTCTGGCGTTTATCATGGCCGCTCCCCCGGAGAGCCAGCGCACCTCGGTGTGGGCAATGGCGTCAAATGCCTGAGGGGGAATATGCTCTACATGTGTGGGGACTGCCTGTCCTTTTTCGCTGTATGTTACGTTCATGCTGTACCCTCCTGCGCTTGTCTCCGGATGTGTCTGCACCCGGTCAGCAAAGCTATTCTGACATATTGTCAATCCTGTTTTCCGAAAATCCCCACAGCGGGCATTGCGTCCCGGCTGTGGGGTTTTGTCATTCCTCTCCGTTTTCAGCGCAGCTTGCCGTAATCCTCGTCGGAGACCTGCTCCAGCCACTCCGTGCTGCCCTGTGTGCCGGGCACCTCAATGGCCAGATGGGAGAACCAGCTATCCGGCGCAGCGCCGTGCCAGTGCTTCACTCCCACGGGGATATTCACCATGCTGCCCGGTGTCAGCTCCACAGGCGCTTCGCCCCACTGCTGGTAATAGCCCCGCCCGCCGACGCAGATGAGCATTTGCCCGCCGCCGCTGGAGGCATGGTGGACATGCCAGTTGTTGCGGCAGCCCGGCTCAAAGGTGACATTGAACACAGGCACCTGCTGGGTGGAGACAGGGGCGAGATAGCTCTGCCCCACAAAGAACTGCCCGTAGGGGTTGGCCTCTCCGATGGGGAAGAAAATGGTGTTCTGATACTTCTCCTTCTCCGTCATCGCACTCGCAGCCTCGTTCCAGACCTCCTTTGCCTGACGGAACACCGCCCAGCCCTTGGGCCAGCCCACATACATGGTGGCGTGGGTGATGATGGCAGCAATCTCCTCCTTCGTCACCCCGTGGGCTTTGGCGTTTTGCAGGTGGTAGGTAAGGGAGGAGTCCGTGATGCCGGATGCCATCAGGGACACCACCGTGATGATACATCTGGTCTTAACGCTGATTGCCTCCTCGTTCCAAACCTCTCCGAAAAGCACGTCGTCATTGAGATGGGCAAACATGGGGGCAAAGTCCCCCAACTGGTTTCTGCCTGCGGTCTGCACGATTTTTTCGCTCATGGTTCACAGCCTCCTGTTATCCGTCTGTCAGAT
>CAJOOV010000255.1 GCA_905236265.1 uncultured Oscillospiraceae bacterium
GGGGTCGTTGATCCAGCCGATACCGCCTGTCACATGAAAGGCGGCACGCTCCGGCTGGGTGATATGGGGGGCATAGCGGGCTTCAAAATCCCGTGCCTTTTGCAGTTTTTCGGAAATCATAGGAAACCTCCTGTGAATGGACATTCAAGGTAACGCACAGCCGCCCTTCGGACAGCCCTCAGGGGCAGGAAAGGGGCACAGTTTACGGCTGTATCTGCTGAATACTGATTATATACGATACCTCTGGAAAGTAAAGCCTTTTTCACGGATTGCACCGGATGTTTTCTTATATAAAGGGAATAGTAAAGTGGATTTGCATAGGGGGAGGGGGAGGGGAGGGAGCGTCTTTTGTCATTCCGGCGGGTTGTTTTTTTTCCTTGCTACTGCTATAATAGTCAAAATTACAGGAAAAGGGGGAATCCGCTTCATGCCGGATCAACGCCGAACCATCGGCTTTGTCTGTCCAGCGTGCCGCAACAGCGTTGCGGCGCAGCGCAGCCTTTTCTCTCTCTCGGCGGGAAACCTGAGCCTGCCCTGCCCCTGCGGGAAGAGCAGCGTGCTGGTGGACTACACCGACAATGACCGCTACCGCTTCTCCGTCCCCTGCGCCTCCTGCGGGGAGCAGCATTCCGTAAGCCTGAGCCGGAGAGAGCTCACCGGACACCGGCTGCTGGGCTTTTCCTGTCCCAAAACCGGCATTGACAGCTGTTATGTGGGGGAGGAGGAGGCGGTCTTTGCCGCCCTTCCCCGGCTGGAGCAGACACTGGACAAGCAGCAGGAGCGCACCCGGCAGGAGGGGGCGTTTCTGGATGAGAGCATCATGGGAGAGGTTTTGGGAGAGGTGCGGGATATTGCCCGCAGGGACGGGATTGCCTGCACCTGCGGCTCGAAGCGGTTTTCCATCCGTGTCCACTATTCCTCTGTAGAGCTGGTGTGCGGCGACTGCGCAGGTACGCTGCGGATTCCCGCCGCCACCATTGACGATCTCACTGACCTGTGCGCAAAACCCAGACTGACAATCCACGGAACCTGATGGAAAGGAGCTGGAGCAAATGATTAACACTGATGCGTCCACCAAGTTTGTAAAGGAAGGTCTCACCTTTGACGACGTTTTGCTGATCCCTGCGGAGAGCAGCGTCCTGCCCGGTGATATTGACCTGCACACCCAGATCACGAAGAAGATCCGTCTGAATATCCCGATCATGTCAGCGGCTATGGACACGGTGACGGAGTACCGCATGGCCATTGCCATCGCCCGTGAGGGCGGCATCGGCATCATCCACAAGAATATGAGCATCAGCCAGCAGGCGGAGCAGGTGGATATGGTAAAGCGTTCGGAGAACGGTGTTATCACCAATCCCTTCTGGCTGGCTCCCGGACATACCGTGGGCGAGGCGGATGACCTTTGCGCCAAGTACCGCATTTCCGGCGTGCCGATCTGCGAGAAGGACGGCAGGCTGGTGGGCATCATCACCAACCGTGATATGAAGTTCGAGACAGACCGCAACCGCCTGATCTCCGAGGTGATGACGAAGGAGAACCTCATCACCGCCCGTGAGGGTGTCACGCTGGAGCAGGCCAAGGAGCTGCTGGGCAGGCACAAGGTGGAAAAGCTGCCCATCGTGGACGGCGAGGGACGGCTCAAGGGTCTGATTACCATTAAGGACATTGAAAAGGCGGTTGCCTATCCCAACGCCGCCCGTGACGAGCGGGGCAGACTGCTCTGCGGCGCTGCCATCGGTGTCACCGCCGACCTGATGGAGCGGGTAGAGGCGCTGGTGGAGGCCGGGGTTGACCTGCTGTGTCTGGATTCCGCCCACGGCCATTCCCAGAATATCATCCGGGCAGTGGAGCGCATCAAGGCGCTTTACCCGGAGGTTCAGCTTGTGGCAGGCAATATCGCCACTGCCGCAGGCTGCGAGGCGCTGATTCAGGCCGGTGTGGACTGCGTGAAGGTGGGCATCGGCCCCGGCTCCATCTGCACCACCCGTGTGGTGGCCGGCATCGGCGTGCCCCAGATCACCGCTGTCTATGACGCTGCCTGCGTCGCCGCCAAATACGGCATTCCCGTGATTGCGGACGGCGGCATCCAGTATTCCGGCGATATTGTGAAAGCACTGGCGGCAGGCGGCAATGTGGTGATGCTGGGCTCCCTGCTGGCAGGCTGCGACGAAGCACCCGGCGAGATCGAGATCTATCAGGGGCGCTCCTTCAAGACCTACCGGGGCATGGGCTCCATCGCCGCTATGAACAACGGCTCCAAGGACCGCTACTTTCAGGCGGGACAGCGCAAGCTGGTGCCGGAGGGCGTGGAGGGCCGTGTGCCCTACAAGGGAATGCTCAGCGACACCATCTTCCAGATGCTGGGCGGCATCCGCTCCGGCATGGGCTACTGCGGCGCACCGGACATCCCCACCCTTCAGCAGAAGGGGCAGTTTGTGCGCATCACCTCCGCAGGACTGAAGGAGAGCCATCCCCACGACATCTCCATTACCAAGGAAGCACCTAACTATTCGGTGCGGTAAGAGAGCGGCGAAGAAAACAGGACAGCCAAAGAGACTGTCATCAGAATATGGAGATAGTCCCTGCTTTCCTCCGGTGAAAGCAGGGACTTCGCATATCATGGGGGAATGTGAGGCTTTTTCTGCAGTTGAAACGGGGCTGCGGGAGTATCTGGCGACGTTCAAAAAGCCGGTGAAGGGCTGCGACGTGGCGGTGACGCGCTGGAC
>CAJOOV010000256.1 GCA_905236265.1 uncultured Oscillospiraceae bacterium
AGATGACATTATCGGCTTTGTCACCATGGAAGCCTGGGAGGAGACTGGGCTTGCCCCCGGCATTCCGGTCATTGCAGGCTGTTCAGACGCTATGTCCTCCATGCACGCTACAGGCATCAGCCGTCTGGGGGAGGCAGGTGAATCCTCCGGAACCACTTCTCTGGTCTTTGTGGGCAGCGAGGACTCCGGAAATGTGCCTGTGGGCAGCGCTTTGATTGTGGGTCACAAGGTGGGCATTTTCCCAAACCTTTCTGCCATTTCCGAAAAGGTGGTCAAGGTGGCGGAGGTGGTGCAGCCTGACCCGGATTAGGCGGCTGCTTATGACCAGCTCTATCCCTATTATGCGGAGATGTACCAGCATCTGAACGATGATATGCGCCGTCTGGAGAAGACGATGCAGGGAATGCAGATGCACTGATAGAAAAAGCCGGCAGTAGCAGTGCTGCTGGAGAATCTGCTGATGCTGCTGTTTTGGGCGTTCATGGGAGAACGGTTGGCAGTCCTGATGGGGAAAAAGCAGAATCAGGGCGGCCTGAAATGACAAAAGCGACAGGAAAGGAATCGCCCCTTGCCCTGACAGCTTTGAGATGGTACAATGAAAATGCGACATGGTTTTTATGAAGGAAGAAAAAACGATGCTTGATATTTCAAAGCTCAGCAGCCAGTATGATGTTCGTTTCATGGGCCAGTCCGATGCAGACGAGATTCTTGCTCTCTGCCTGCAAAACACGCAATACTACCGGTATTGCGGCAAACAGCCATCCAGAGAGCTGATTATCAACGACCTCAATATGACTCCACCGGGCATAGAACTGTCCTGCAAATACTATGTGGGGTTTTATGATGCGGATGGATTAGTCGCAATTATGGATTTAATCGATGGTTATCCCGGTAGTGATTACGGCTATATCGGCTTCTTTATGATGAATCAGCAGCTTCAGGGAAATCAAATCGGCTCCGGGATCATCCGGGAAGTATGCCGCTATCTAAAACAAGCGGGCTATACAGCCGTGCGTCTGGGGATTGATAAGGGAAATCCTCAATCCACGCATTTCTGGAAAAAGAATGGTTTTGTTGTAGTGAAGGAAGTTGAGCGGGACGGATGGACAGCTCTTGTTGCAGAGAAGACGCTTTCATCCAATCCCCTTTATCCGCCCGGTCAGCCCCCAAAATAGAATCCTTTTCCAATCCCGCCCGCTGCAGCCGGGCGGGATTTCTCTATCCCCAACGCGGGCTTTTTCTGCCACGGTTTCCCCTTGCGGCAGAGAGACGGAAAGCCTTATAAGTCGTTCAGGTCAGCGGCAGGGATGTCGTTTTCCAGATTATCCCGTGCAAGGTCAGTGTCGATTTCAGGATAGACATCTGAGGGGATAGGGCGCTGAGTATGATACACCTTCTGGTCTGCGCCGACTGTGCCTGCCATGATGGGTCTTGCCTGTTTCTTGCCGCTGTGGGCTTTTCCCTGTAACTCCGGCACAGGCTCCACCTGATTCCGGGGCTGGGTATGGGTATGGTCAGGGCGTTTCATGCCTTTCTTTGCCATGGGTATTCCTCCTCCTTAATCTGTCAGACTGGATACCAGCTGCCGCATTTCCGACTTGGAGCGGACATGTTGGGCACGATGCAAAACGACCTGCTTTTCCTGTTCTGTCAGGGACGCAAAGTGTTTCATTGCGGTCTGGTTTTGGGCAAGTGCCATGCTGAAGCCAAGGGGCAAAGCATTCATCTTCATCACCTCGGGATAGTTTTCTCCGCAATGCTGCACATTATTCACAAAAGGCCGTGCCAGACAGGCGCTGAACACATCGGGCTGGGGTGTATAAGCGGCCTGCTTTCTGCCATGCGGGGCAAAAACTGAGATACGTCAGTATCCCAGCGCCTCTTTGTTTGCGGCTGACGCAACATCCTTGCTCTGCCCTCCGTGAGACGGCTTCAGCTCCCGATACGTTTTCATAACTACCACAGCCGCAATGACAAAGGTGAGCAGATCGGACACAGGCATGGAGTACAGCACCCCGTCTAACCCGAAAAACTGCGGCAGCAAAACGGCAAAACCCACTCCGAATACGATCTCCCGCACCATGGAAATCATGGTAGAGGCAAAGGCTTTTCCCAGAGACTGGAGGTAGATGAAGGTGCCCTTGTTGACCGTAGCCAGAACCATCATACACAGATAGATGCGAAAGCTCCTCACTGCGAACTGTGTGTAGTAAACGCTTTCGTTCTGTGCGCCGAAAATGCCGATCAATGCCGTGGGGAAGCACTCCACTACAATCAGCGCCAGAGCGCCCAGTACCGCCTCGCAGACCAAAAGCAGCGTGAACAGCTCACGGGCACGATCCTTTCGTCCGGCGCCAATGTTGTAGCCCACAACAGGGATACAGCCTGCTGCCATCCCCACCGCAATGGAGATGACAATCTGGAAAAACTTCATCACAATACCCACCACTGCCATGGGAATCTGGGCGAAATCAGGCTGAGAAAAAATCTCGTCCAAGGCTCCGTACTTTCGCAGCATATTATTGATGGCTGCCATAGCCATCACCAGAGAAATCTGGGAGAGAAAGCTGGTAATGCCCAGAGGCAGGTATTTCTTCATCAGAGAGCCGAAGAAGCCAAAGCTGCTTTTTCCCAGCCGTATCGCCTTCATATGGTTCAGATACCAGACGGAAAGTGCTGCGGTGAGAATTTGCCCCAGTACAGTAGCCACCGCTGCACCCTTCATGCCCATATGCAGGGGATAGATTAGAACGGGGTCAAGAATCAGATTGGCTGCTGCGCCGGACACGGTGGATACCATGGCAAAACGGGGGCTGCCGTCAGAACGGATGATGGGATTCATCGCCTGACCGAACATATAGAAGGGAATACCAAGGCTGATCCAGAAGAAGTACTCTCTGGCACAGGCAAAGGTCTGCTGGTTCACATTGCCGCCAAAGGCAACCAAAATCTGATCCGAAAAGAGCAGGTAGAGCGCCGTCAACACCAGACTGCTGACGGCGCAGAGCAGTACAGCGCTGCCGACGCTGTGGTGGGCGTCCTCCGGGCGGTTTGCGCCAAGTGAGATGCTGACAAAGGCGCAGCACCCGTCTCCAATCATAACGGCTACAGCGAGGGCTACGATGGTCAGCGGAAAGACCACTGTGTTGGCTGCATTGCCGTAAGAACCCAGATAGTCAGCGTTGGCGATAAAGATCTGGTCTACAATGTTGTAAAGGGCTGCAACCAGCAGAGAGATGACACAGGGGATTGCGTATTCTCTCATCAGTGCGCCAACGGGTGCAGTTTCCAGATAGGTGTTCGATTTCATTTCCATAAGATCCTCCAGACAAAAAATGAGTGCGTGACCCCTGAAAGCCGGATTTACGCTTCAAAAGCCACACACTTTTCCATAGATGCAGTTGTGTTATTCCAAAAGAACAACGAGGGGCAATCACTGGATTTACGCAGTTTCTGCCACTCGTTGATTTATATTTTTACACCCGCTTGCCCAAAAAGTCAAGGGGCTTTTTTCTGGCCTGCCCAGCCGGACTACTTCTGTTTTCTTGACACTGCTGCCCGCAGAAGGGTATAGCAGCCCAGACGGTACAGGCTGCGCCAGTGCCGGAGAGCTGAGCAGACCCGGTGCAGCAGCTACAGAAAAAGGAACGTGCCTGTATGGAGTGCAGACACGTTCCTTTGTCATATTACCCGGCAAGCGCCTGCCCGCCCAGAAACACCCGCTTTCGTTCCAGACGCTCATTACAGACGATGAAATCCGCATACTTCCCCGCAGCGATGGAGCCAAGCTCCCCGGCGCAGCCCAGCCGCTGCGCCGGAACGATGGTCGCTGCCCGTACAGCGTCTTCCACGGGAATGCCGAAGGCAATGGCATGACCCATATCGTCATACAAATCGCAAGCCGCTCCGGCGATGGTGCCGTTTGCCAGCCGTGCGACGCCGTCCTTCAGCCAGACCCGCTGTCCCCCCAGCTCATACGCTCCCTCCTGCAGGCCGCAGCAGCGCAGTGCGTCAGAGACGAGACAGATGCGCCCCGGAAACAGGCGAAACGCCATCCGTACCGCACTGGGATGGACGTGGCAGCCATCGCAGATAAGCTCCGCTGTTACATCCTCCCGTTCCGCCGCCGCACCGATGGGACCCGGCGCGCGGTGGTGAATGCCCGGCATGGCATTGTACAAATGGGTCAGGTGACGTGCCCCCGCTGCGAAGAAGCGTTTTGCCGTGTCGTAATCCGCATCTGTGTGAGCAGCGGAGACGGTACACAGGGCAGCCGCCTTTTCTGCGAACGCAGCCGCTCCGGGAAGCTCCGGGGCTGTGTCTACGATGCGGATGAGCCCGCCGCAGCCGTGGTAAAGCCTCCGGAAAGCCTCGAAATCCGGCAGCTTCAGGAATGCGCCGTTCTGGGCGCCCTTCTGCTGTTTCGAGAAAAACGGCCCCTCCATGTGGATGCCTGCAATACGGGCGCAGCCGTCGGGGCGATGCTCCACCAGCCGGGCTGCTGTGCGAAACGCCTTTTCCAGTGTCTCATAGGGCAGCGTCATAGAGGTGGGTGCGAAGGAGGTCACGCCCCGAAGGGCAAGATACCTTCCCATCCGGGCAAGCCCCTCCTCGTCCCCGTCAGAGAAGTCTGCCCCCGCTGCCCCGTGGATATGCCCATCCACAAGACCGGGAATGACATATGCGCCCTCAAGATCTGTGCCCTCCCAAGGGACGGAGCCTTCAAAGACGGCGGAAAACCGTCCCTGCTCCACACGAAAGCCCCCTGGGACAAAGCCCTTGCCCTCCAGAAACAGATTGGCGTTTTTGTACAGCATGTTCATCCCAGCATTTCTATCGTAAACGGAGGCGGCGTTTTATCTCATTTCTGAAGAGATACCGCCATATACAGTGGAAAACGGTCTTTTGCGCTTGGAGCATTGGTTATATGCGTCTGTGAGCATACCGGGTGCGCTTCTTCTCCTGCTGTATGCGTGTGACGGTCTCCTGCACCTTTTGGATGAATTCAGGGGAATAGTTGGATACCTTGCCCTTCTTTTCAGCACCCGCCGCTTTGTCAGCCGGGTCAGTTTCATCAGAGGGAGAGGGATGATTCCGGTCTTCCGGGTACAAAAATGCGTCCACTTCCTTCTGGCACTGTTCCGACAGCTCCGGCATATCCCGGAGTACAGTCTCTAAAGCATTAATAAACTGCGCCTCGTCCGCAAATTGGGCATAGACATTATAGACCCTCTTCAACTCATAACGGTCAAATTTGCAGCGCAGAACCTCCACTGCATCCTCTGTCCCACGGCTGTCGCTGATTGTTACAGCGTAGTCTCTCAGACAACGGAAAATTCTGACCCGTCCGGCGTCGCTGCCGTAAATGCCCGGCGTAATACGGCGCAGCTCGACATACAGGGCATCCTTATCAAGTTCGCCCTTATAAAAATCAATCATTACCTGCAATAGCTGGCAGTAACCGGGCGTTTCCCGATAAGAGGGATCCCTTTGGGCAAGATCGAATGCCGCCTTTAATTTCGCCTGTCCGTCCGATTCCGCCCCGGTGTTGCTATCATAAAGGACATACAGATCCCACTGAGCGTCGATTTCTTCCGCAGGGCATCGGATGGACTGCGCCCAGTTCAGCCATTCCCGCAGGAAGGCCTCTCTCCGGCGGAAATCCACTGATGTGTTCCTGCCCGCCCTTCGCAGGATGCTGCAGTAGGCAGTCTGCATTTCCTCCTCCAAATGGGCGTAGTGACGGTAAGCCAGCAGTCTCTCATTGTCCGCCTGAGAACGTTCTGACAAACCCGGAAGCAAAGCGAAGTAGTGCGACGTGTAATCGGTAATCAGCGCAATGTAGGGATTGCGTACGGTCTTAAGTTCAGAATCGTATATCTCACGGCACACATCATACGCCTGATTCAGATAGTCCTTGGCATCTTTTTCAATTCTGCCCCGATCGCCTAGATAAACCGCCGCAATGCTGTATGCCATTTCGCATTTACGCACAATGGTATTGCGGCAGTCCAGAAAGCGTTCGTATGTCGTTACCAATGCCTTATGTGATGAGAGAGCATTGGCATCATCCCATGAAGTCTTCAAAAGACAGGCCAGCGTATAGAGATACTCCACATATTCGTCCCTCTCATTGTCAAGGCGTTCCGCCATAAAGTCA
>CAJOOV010000257.1 GCA_905236265.1 uncultured Oscillospiraceae bacterium
ATGTGCCGCAGGCACTCCTCTATTCCGCTGCGCTTCTTGACAAGTAAGAAATACTTGTCAAGACAAACGTGCCTGTGTGAACCCGTCTTGGATATGCGCCAGTGGCGCATATCAGGGCGAGTTGGATAAGGCATTGCCTTGCAATGCAACCTTGTGAAATACGTTTGAGCAGCGCATTGGATTCATGTGCCGCAGGCACTCCTCTATTCCGCTGCGCTTCTTGACAGGTAAGAATGATTTGTCGGGGAAACAAATCCCTTCCACGCCATGAAAATAATAACACCTCCCCTCCCCCTGCGCCTTGCAGGGTGAGGGCGTGTTTTGTTATTGTTTTTTGAATCATGGATGTGCTCTGAGTGTTTTTTCAGAGCATAACGAAAGAAAGAGGTATTCATCATGAACAGAAGATATCGTAAGACCCTGATTGCAGGCAACTGGAAAATGAACCTGACTGCCACTGAAACCAAGGCCTTTGCCGACGAGCTGAAGACCAAGCTGCCCAAGGCCAAGTGGTGTGACGTGCTGATCTGCGCTCCCTTCATCAACATCCCCACCGCTCAGAAGGCCTTCAAGGACTGCCGTGTTCAGGTGGGCGCTGAGAACGTGTCCGAGCATGACAAGGGCGCTTACACCGGCGAGGTCTCCGCTGATATGCTGCGGGATCAGGGCGTGAAATATGTAGTCATCGGCCACTCTGAGCGCCGTCAGTATTGGAATGACGACGATATTATTGTCAACAAGAAAGCCAAGGCTGCGATTGAGGCGGGTCTCTCCCCCATCATCTGCGTGGGCGAGAGTCTGGAGCAGCGTGAGCTGGGCATCACCAAGGAACTGATCGACCTGCAGGTGAAGACCGCTCTGGCCGGTATCCCCGCTGAGAAGATGCGTCATGTGGTCATCGCCTATGAGCCTCTGTGGGCAATCGGCACCGGCCGTACCGCCACCCCTGAGCAGGCCAACGAGGTCAACTGCGAGATCCGTACCGTCATCCGCAAGCTCTACGGTGCCCGTGTCGCCCGCAGCGTCACCATTCTCTACGGCGGCTCCATGAACGATAAGAACGCCTTCGAGCTGCTGGCTCAGCCTGACATCGACGGCGGTCTGATCGGCGGCGCTTCTCTGGTTCCCGACAAGTTCATCACCATCATCAACGCTGCCAATCAGGAGTAATTGATGATTTATGCTACCCGGAGGCACCTGCCTGTCTCCGGGTGATTCCCGTTTGAAAGGAATTCTGTTTTATGAAAACACCTACTACTCTTATTATCATGGACGGTGTCGGCCTGACAGAGCCCGGTCCCGGCAATGCCTTCTCTCTGGCGAACACTCCCGTTCTGGATAAGCTGTTTGCGGAGAACCCCTTCAGCCGCCTGCGCTGCTCCGGTATGGATGTGGGTCTGCCGGACGGACAGATGGGCAACTCCGAGGTGGGTCACACCAATATCGGCGCTGGCCGTGTGGTCTTTCAGGATCTGCCCAAAATCACCAAGGCAATTAACGACGGTGATTTCTTCCAGAATCAGGCGTATAAGGATGCCATGCTGGCGGCTAAGGACGCTGGTACCGCTGTTCATATCTATGGTTTGATGTCTGACGGGGGCGTTCACTCCCACATCACCCATATTCAGGCGGCTGTGAAGATGGCCCATGATCTGGGCTGTGAGAAGATTTTCGTCCACTGCTTTATGGACGGGCGTGACGTGCCCCCCACCTCCGGCAAGGGCTATGTGGCGCAGATGAAGGAGACCTGCGACCAGTACGGCGCTCAGATTGCCACCATCTCCGGGCGCTACTATGCCATGGATCGTGACACCAACTGGGATCGTGTGGAGCGCTCCTATAAGGCGATGGTCTACGGCGAGAGCGATCAGCGCTTCATCGGCGATCCTGTGGGCGCTATGCAGGCCAGCTATGACGCAGGCGTTACGGACGAGTTTGTGATTCCCGTCATCACTGCGGAGAACGCTGAGATCGGCGAGGGGGATTCCATCATCTTCATGAACTTCCGCCCCGACCGTGCCCGTGAGATCACCCGCTCCTTTGTTGACCCGGAGTTCACCGGCTTTGAGCGGCGCAAGGGCTTTTTCCATGTGAACTATGTCTGCACCACCTCCTATGATGCGACTATGCCTAATGTGGAGATTGCCTTCCCCAAGCAGAAGCTGAATCGGATTTTCGGGGAGTATATCTCTGATCTGGGTCTGACGCAGCTGCGCATTGCGGAGACGGAGAAGTACGCCCATGTCACCTTCTTCTTTAACGGCGGCGTGGAAAAGGTCTTCCCCGGCGAGGATCGGTGCCTCATCGCCTCCCCCAAGGTTGCCACCTACGACCTGAAGCCGGATATGTCCGCCAATGAAGTGGCCGCCGCCTGCGTGGAGCGGATTGAGAGCGGCAAGTATGACGTGATTATCCTGAACTTCGCCAACGGCGACATGGTGGGTCATACCGGCGTGCTGGATGCCGCTGTGCTGGCTGTGGAGACCGTTGACCGCTGCGTGGGTCAGGTGGTGGAGGCCACGTCCAAAATGGGCGGTGTGACCCTGATTTCCGCCGACCACGGCAACTGCGAGCAGATGCTTCAGGAGGACGGCGTGTCCCCCATGACCGCCCACACCACCAACCCTGTCCCCTTCTGCATCGTCGGCGCAGACGTGAAGCTGAAGGACGGCAGACTGTGCGACATCTGCCCCACCATGCTGGATCTGATGGGCTTGGAGAAGCCTGCGGAGATGGATGGCGAGAGTTTGATTGTGGAGTAAGACCCCGACAATGCTTTACCCCCGGCTCAGATGAGCCGGGGGTATTCTTATGGTTCACATAATATGATTGTGACTGGCTTTCCCCTTTTTCTGCACTGTGCAATGGTGTGTGCTGTGCCTCTGGATTTTCCGTCCCAGAAGGCAAGGAGCAGGTCACATGCCTGTGCAATCTGTTCGTTTCGTTTCAGGGGTGCGCCGCGGCGATAGCGGGCATAGTCCGGAAGAAATACCGTCAGCGGGATTTCGTGGGCTTTGGCATATTCCTCTGCGGCGCTGTCAACCCCCTTCGCCCCGCCGGTGATGATTTCCGTGGTGTCCGGGGGCAGATAGGCGGCAAGGGGGATGCGGTGGATGGTGCGGGAGCCGGTTACTGCTACTTTCATGTTGTGTCCTGTATGAGATGCCCCCGGCTCTGGGAGCCGGGGGTGTTGCTATGTTGAGCCATCACTTCGGTTCAGTTTTACTAACATTCAGTATCGATGTTTGGTCTTTCTGCATTATTTCTTCAGATACTTAGCATCAGATTCGTTGATCCACGCAATTTTATATCCGCCAGAATCTAGAGGATATCTCACCTGAACACGATTATCCCTTCGACTATTTGAGTAAACCCTTACTGCGTCATTCTTAGAAATGGATCCATAAGATCCACCGGTACTCCTTTTATAGGTATTAATCCTACGGGTTGCCGTCAGGTCTACATGTTCCGGATTGGTGGAATCTATCCATGTTAAACTCCTCCTGTCATAGTAATGTGTAAT
>CAJOOV010000258.1 GCA_905236265.1 uncultured Oscillospiraceae bacterium
AGGGTACGGTTTCCGGTGAGCTCCTCAAAGAGGAGGGGGGAGATAAACCTTGTGGCATTCTCCGTCATAATCACACGCACATCAGCGTGCTGTTTGACCAGTGCAGAGGCAAGAGATGCGGCTTTATAACAGGCAATGCCGCCCGTAACGCCCAAAACTACCGTTTTTCCATGAAGCACGACAGAGACCTCCCGGACATATTATTTCTTACTGAAGTATTATAAACCGACACCTATCTGTTGTCAAAAAAATCTGTTGCTTTTCCCATCCCTGTGCACTATAATGTGCTTGCTGTGCCTCGGCCTGTTTTCGCCGCACCCGGAAGGGGCGGCAGAGAAGGAGAGCGCCGGAGGACAGCGGCTTACATTTGCGCCGTATCTCAGAGAGAACGGCAGCGGGAGGTATAAAAATGAATAAAAAACCAGATGTCCGGTATCTCACCGAGGTCGCCCTGCTGGTAGCGATCATCCTTGTGATGAAGCTGACCGGTCTGACCAGCATTCCGGTAGGGCCGCTGAACATGACCCTCTCTATGGTTCCCATCGCCATAGGCGCTATGCTGACGGGGCCGCTGGCAGGGGGCATCCTCGGCATGGTCTATGGCTTCACCAGCTTCTATGACGCTGTTTCCGGCGGCTCCGTGATGACCGGCGTGTTCTTCCAGATCAGCCCGGTGCATACCTTTGTGCTCTGCGTGGTGATGCGGGCGCTGGTTGGCGTAGGCGCAGGCTGGCTGTTTCGGGGGCTGCACAAGATTGACCCCACAAAGACAGTCTGCTATTTTATCACCGGGCTGTGTACCCCTCTTCTGAATACGGCCCTGTTTATGGGGTATATTGTCACCGTGTTCTATCAGACGGACTTTATTCAGGAGCGTGTGGCAGCTCTGGGAGCGGCGAACCCCATCATGTTTATCGTCCTGCTGGTAGGTGTTCAGGGACTGGTAGAGGCGGCCACCGGGGCGGTCATTGGCGGCGGCGTGGCAAAGGCCGTTGCCAAAGCCCTTGGCCGGGAGTGAAGGACAGACAGGGAGTGTACCCATGATCTTAGCAATTGATGTTGGGAATACCAATATTGTACTGGGGGGCATTCAGGGGGGAAGGCAGGTCTTCTCCGCCCGCTGTGCCAGCGACAGGAACAAGACAGAGGACGAGTACGCACTCACCATTCAGGGTATTCTCGCCATGCACGGGGTGAAGCCGGAGGACATTGAAGGCGGAATCCTCTCCTCTGTGGTGCCTTATCTGCGCACAGTTCTGCCCCGTGCCATCCGCCTGCTCACCGGGAAGGATATTATGGTGGTAGGCTCCGGCATCAAGACGGGGCTGAATATCCGAACGGAAAACCCGGCGGCGCTGGGCAGCGATCTGGTGGTGGACGCAGTGGCGGCACTTGCCAAGTACCCTGCCCCCATTGCCATCTTTGACATGGGTACAGCCACCACGCTGTCCGTCATCGACAGCCGGGGGGATTACATCGGGGGCATGATTATTCCCGGCCTCCGGGTCTCTGTAGACGCTCTCTCGGCACGGGCGGCACAGCTTCCCTATATCAACTTCACCGCGCCGGAACACCTGATCGGCACAAATACCGTGGAATGTATGCAGTCCGGTGCCGTCTACGGCTGCGCCGGGATGATGGACGGGCTGATTGACCGGGTTCAGGAGGAGCTGGGGGAGGAGGTCACTGTGGTGCTCACCGGGGGCCTGTCAAAGGTGATCGCTCCCTTCTGCCGGAGAAAAATCCATGTTGAGCCGGATCTGCTCATCGACGGACTGCGGATTCTCTATGAAAAAAATCTGCCCAGACGGAAAAAATGACAAAAAACGCTTGAAACTTTCCCTGCGGGGTGTTATAATACACCTCGCAGATGCAGGTGTAGTTCAATGGCAGAACTCCAGCTTCCCAAGCTGGCCACGAGGGTTCGATTCCCTTCACCTGCTCCAAGTCAAAATCCGCTTCCCGTTTCGGGAGGCGGCTTTTTTGCGGTCTTTTGGACGGATTGGCGTTGAATCGGAGCCATTGGACATCAGAAAAAACAGAGCCTGACCCGAAAAATGGAACCTATGGATAAAAAT
>CAJOOV010000259.1 GCA_905236265.1 uncultured Oscillospiraceae bacterium
ATACGGCGGGGTTTGTTATGGATTTACGCGGGACAGGAGGAGAGAAGCGGAACGAAAGCAGGAAAAACCTCCTACCTCCTACTTCCTACCTCCTACCTGAAGCGGAATTTATTCCGCTTCAAACACTTCCTTGCCAAGTCCGCAGATGGGGCAGACCCAATCCTCAGGGACATCCTCCCAGGCGGTGCCGGGGGCAATGCCGTTATCGGGATCGCCAACAGCGGGATCATACTCATAACCACAGGGGCAAACGTACTTCATAACAATTCTCCTTTGCAGTAGATGTAAGACTTATGCTTCGGTGTCTTCCACTTCCCGGTAGAACACCACCACGCACAGCGAGGCGGAGGAACCGGGGGTCTCGAAGGAATGGAGCTTCCAGCCCTGATCGGCGTGGAAGTCAATCATATCCTGAAGCTGCTGGGTGAACTTCTCCCGGGAGGAGAAGGTGCAGCCGAAGGAATCCACCAAATAGACGGTTTTCATCAGCCGAAGTAACGCTCCAGCAGACCCTTGAAGGCCTTGCCATGGCGGGCCTCATCACGGGCCATCTCATGGACGGTGTCGTGAATGGCGTCCAGATTCAGCGCCTTTGCCTTCTTGGCCAGCTCGAACTTGCCGGCGGTAGCGCCGTTCTCGGCCTCTACACGGACTCTCAGGTTCTCCTTGGTGGAGTCAGAGACTACCTCGCCCAGCAGCTCGGCGAACTTGGCGGCGTGCTCGGCCTCTTCCCATGCGGCCTTCTCATAATACAGACCGATCTCGGGATAGCCCTCACGATGCGCCACGCGAGCCATGGCAAGATACATGCCCACCTCAGAGCACTCGCCGGTGAAGTTCTCTCTCAGACCCTGAATGATGTCCTCAGGAGCGTCCTTGGCCACACCCACAATGTGCTCGGCAGCCCAGCTCATCTCAGCGCTCTGCTCCAGAAACTTTGCGCCGGGGCACTTGCACAGGGGGCAGACAAAATCCTCAGGCATATCGCCTTCATGTACATAGCCGCAGATGGGGCAGACATACTTCTTCATGGAAAAATCCTCCTTGGTATTGAAATGATTGAGATTCAGCGGCAGATGCGCCGATGTTAAGTTGATACTAACTTTCCCCCCATTATAGCGGGAATGGCCGGGTTGGTCAATGATAACTCAATTGATTTTATGAATGTTCATACAAATTTTGACCCTCCGGAGGCGGATCCCCGTGAAAACACACAAATCCGTAAAACTGCCTTGACAAACGGGACTTTCTGCTTTATCATTTTAAACAGTCAAAATGCAAGGAACGGGACAGTAAGCACGGCAGAAGCGACAGAGAGGGCGTGTGGGGTGGAAACCGCCTGCGGAAACCGTGTCTGAAGGTCACCCGGGAGCATCTGACCCAACGGCTCTGCCCAGTAGGCTCAGACGGTTCTCTCCCGTTACAGAGAGCTGGAGTGCGCAGCCATGCTGCGAATTTAGGTGGTACCACGGAGTTGACGCTTCGTCCTAATGCTGGACGGTGCGTCTTTTGTTTTTGAAAGAGAGGTGGCTTCCCGTGACAGGGGCACAGGCATTGATCGAGAGCTTGAAGTGTGCGGGAGTGGAGCATATCTTCGGCTATGCAGGGGCGACCATCTGCCCTGCAGTGGATGCGCTGGCATCAGCGCCGGAGATTGGATATACGCTGGTGCGCACGGAGCAGAACGCCGGACACATGGCCTCCGGCTATTACCGGGTCACCGGGAAGGTGGGCGTGTGTATGGTCACCTCCGGCCCCGGCGCAACCAATTTGCTCACCGGCATTGCCACGGCCTACATGGATTCCATTCCCATGGTGGCGATTACCGGGCAGGTGCCCAGCAACCTGCTGGGGCGGGACATCTTTCAGGAGGTGGATGTCACCGGAGCGGTGGCTCCCTTCTCCAAGCACAGCTATCTGGTGAAGGATGCCAACGAGATTCCCCGGATTGTGGCGGAGGCATTCCACATCGCCGCCACCGGGCGGCCCGGCCCGGTGCTGATTGACCTGCCCATTGACGTGCAGAACGCTCCGGTGAAGCAGTTCCGCTTCCCGGAAAACGTGACCCTGCGCAGCTATAAGCCCAGCGTCCGGGGGCACGAGATGCAGATCAAGCGGGTGGTCAAGGCGATTTCGGCGGCAAAGCACCCGGTGATCTACGCCGGAGGCGGCGTCTTCCTCGCCCACGGGGAGCGGGAGCTGCGGGAGCTGTGCGAGCGGACGAATATCCCCGTGGTCACTACGATGATGGGGCTGTCCCTGCTGCCCACCACCCATCCCCTGAATCTGGGCATGATCGGCGCTTTCGGCAACGTGGCGGCGAACAAGGCGCTGGCCAAGACAGATCTGCTGATTATGATCGGCGGACGGGTGGCTGACCGGGCGATCCTCTCCCCGGAGGACATTCAAAAACGCACGACGATTATCCACATCGACGTGGACCCGGCGGAAATCGGCAAGAATATGAGAGCCGAGATCCCGGTGGTGGGGGATGTGAAGGTGGTTTTACAGCAGCTCCTTGAGGTGATCGAGCCAAGAGAGCTGACGGACTGGACGGAAGGGTTCCAGCAGATGCGCCGTCAGGAGCTGACACGTCCCTTCCCGGCACAGAAGGAGGGGTATGTGTTCCCCGGCGCTGTGATGCGGGCACTGGGCAAACGGCTGAAATACAACGCCGCCGTGTGCGTAGACGTGGGACAGAACCAGATCTGGGCCTGTAAGCATCTCTGCTTAAACGGCGGGCGGTTCCTCACCTCCGGCGGTCTGGGGACGATGGGCTATGCCCTGCCCGCCGCCGTGGGCGTGAAGGTGGCGCAGCCGGGACGGCAGACCGTGGTTGTCTGCGGAGACGGCAGCTTCCAGATGAGCTTTAACGAGCTGGCCGCCGTGGTAAAGGCGCAGATGGATTTGAAAATCGTGCTGATACGCAACAACTATCTGGGGCTGGTGCGCCAGATTCAGGCAACTCCCACCTATCCCGCCGGTCCCTTCGGCGTGGCGCTGGACGGCTCTCCCAACTTTGCCCGTCTTGCCGCCGCCTACGGCATTCCCAGCCGTCTGCTGGACAGCGAGGCGGAGATCGACAGCGCACTGGACGAGCTGCTGAACGAGCCGGGGCCGAGGCTGCTGATCTGCGCCACTGACCCCGCAGCCCATACCAATGACTGAAGGAGGGGAAGGCTATGACGAATACCATTGCAGTGCTGGTGGAGAACCGGGCAGGTGTGCTGGATCGTGTGGTGGGACTGTTTTCCCGCAGAGCCTTTAACATTGAGTCTCTGGCAGTGGGTGTCACCGACGACCCCACCGTGAGCCGCATCACCATTGTGGTCAACGGGGACGAGGCAGTGGTGGAGCAGGTGGAAAAGCAGCTCAACAAGCTGATTGACGTGATTAAAGTCCGCACGCTGGAGGCGAACCGGTACACCGGGCGGGAGCTGGTGCTGGTGAAGGTGAACGCCAATACCAGAACAAGGGCGGACATTATGACCATCTGCGAGCTGATGGGGGCGAGGGTGTCCGACATCTCCACCAACTCCCTGACGCTGGAGCTGTCCGACACCCCGGAGCGGATTGAGACCTTCGAGGCGATGCTGCGCCCCTTCTCCATTCTGGAGCTGGCAAGAACCGGTGTTATCGCCCTGCAAAAGGGCAACGGGAAGATTTAACATCCTTTTCTGAGGAGGAACGATATTGAAAATCCGAGCCACCCAAGCCATCATGGAGTGCCTGTTGGAGCAGGAGGTGGATACCGTTTTCGGCTATCCCGGCGGTACCATCCTGAACCTCTATGACGAGCTGTATAACTATCAGGACAAAATCCGGCATATCCTCACCGCCCACGAGCAGGGTGCCTCCCATGCCGCAGACGGCTATGCCAGAGCCACCGGGAAGGTGGGCGTGTGCTTCGCCACCTCCGGTCCCGGCGCAACCAACCTGACCACCGGCATTGCCACGGCAATGATGGACTCCTCTCCTGTGGTGTTCATCACCTGCAATGTCTCCGAGCCCCTTCTGGGCAAGGACTCCTTTCAGGAGGTGGACATCACCGGCATCGCCATGCCCATCACCAAGGCCACCTATCTGGTGCGCCGGGCGCAGGACATCCCCGGCATTATGCGTCAGGCCTTTGCCGTTGCCGCCACGGGCAGACCCGGCCCGGTGCTCATCGACTTTCTGAAAAACGTCACCGACCCGAAGGAGCTGGTGGACTATGAGTTCATCCCGTGGACGGAGAACCGCACCTGGGGCAGTGTCCGGGAGCTGAGCGAGGTTCACGGGCTGAAGGCTCCTGAGCCTGACCACGGGGATGTGGATATTCTGGCGAAGATGATTGACGAGAGCCAGCGCCCCCTGCTCATCTGCGGCGGCGGCGTGGTGCGGGGCAGAGCGGATGCCGAGTTTCGCACGCTGGCAGAGAAGCTGGACTGCCCGGTGGCAATCACCCTGATGGGCGGCGGCGGCTTCCCCGGCTCCCATCCCCTCTGCTCCGGCATGGTGGGAATGCACGGCTCCCACGCCTCCAACAAGGCGGTGCATGACTGCGACCTGCTCATCGCCGTGGGCTGCCGCTTCTCCGACCGGGTGGCGCTGAATCCCAAGACCTTTGCCCAAAACGCCAAAATCGTCCATATCGACATTGACCGGGCGGAGATTGACAAAAACGTGCTCACGGATCATCATATTGTGGGCAATGCCAAGCGGGTGCTGGAGCTGCTGAACCAGCGGGTGGGGCAGTACCACCATGAGGAATGGAAGCAGAGCATTTTGCCCCTGCGCCAGCCCCAGACCCCGGAGGACGAAGAAAAGCTCACCCCCAAGCAGGTGCTGGAGACCATCCGCCGCATGGCACCTCAGGACACCATCGTGGCAACCGATGTGGGACAGCACCAGATGTGGAGCATCCAGTATTTCCACTTCGACTACCCCGGACAGCTCCTCACCTCCGGCGGCTTCGGCACCATGGGCTTCGGCCTTGGCGCAGCCATCGGGGCAAAGTGCGCTCACCCGGAGCGTGTGGTGGTTCATACCACCGGAGACGGGTGCTTCCGCATGAACTGCCACGAGCTTGCCACGGTGGAGCACTACGGCCTGCCCATCATCACCGTGGTGTTCAATAACGGTACGCTGGGCATGGTGAGACAGTGGCAGAATCTCATCTACCACAAGCGCTTCTCCCAGACCACACTGGACAGAGGCCCCGACTTTGTGAAGCTGGCTGAGGCCTACGGATTAAAGGGCAGGCGGGTCACCAACCGGCAGGAGATGGAGCAGGCCATGGCCGAGGCGCTCTCCTGCGGCTGCGGCTACGTCATTGACGCAGTGCTGGACATGGACGAGATGGTGCGTCCCATGGTGCCCGGCGGCGCAGACATCACCAGCTTTTTGCTGAAGTAAGGGAGGCGCAGAGATGAAACGGGAATTTGATTCCACCCAGAAGCTCTATACCCTGTCCCTGCTGGTGAAGGATATTCCGGGCGTTTTGTCACAGGTGGCAAGGCTGTTCTCCCGGAAGGGATACAACATTGAGTCCATCGCCTCCGGCTCCTCCAAGGATCCCGGCGTGACCCGGATTACCATTGTCATCCGGGGAGACGAGCTGATGATTGACCAGATCGCCGCCCAGTGCCGGAAGCTGCTTCCGGTGCTGGCAGTGAAGGTGCTGGACAACGACACCTCCGTGCAGCGGGAGTTCGCCATGATTAAGGTGAGAACCACCGATGTGAATATGCGGGGGGAGATCATCCAGATTTCCGATATTTTCCGGGCGAGCGTCATTGACGTGAGCCGGGATACCCTGACGGTGGCTGTCTTCGGCGACGCAGACAAGACCAACGCCCTTTTAGACCTGCTTCGGGAGTTCGAGCTTCTGGAAGTAGTCAGAACCGGTACTATCGCCATGGAACGCGGGCGTAGCACAATATACGATGACACAAAACTCAAGGAGGAATACAACTATGGCAAAAATGTACTATGAGAAGGA
>CAJOOV010000260.1 GCA_905236265.1 uncultured Oscillospiraceae bacterium
ACCCTGTCCAACGGCATGAAGCTTGTGAGCGTGGCGCCGGTTGAAGAGATCAATGCCCCGTGGAGCCGCCTGATGCGGGCAGTGACGCTGATTGCGGCGGCGGTAGTGGTGTTTTATGTCATTCTTGTGTTCTTCCTCATGCGGGCGATTACCCGTCCTCTGGCTCAGCTCACCGATGCCTCCCGCCGCCTTGCCAATGCGGAGTACGATGTGGATTTGAACTACCGCGGCAAAAACGAAATCGGCACCCTGACCAACTCCTTCAGCCGGATGCGGGACCAGCTCAGAAGCTATATCAATGACCTGAATCATCAGATCTATCACGACAGACTCACCGACCTGCCCAACATGCGCCATTTCTTCACCCTCGCTCAGGCGGAGCGCAGACGGCTGGAGGACGAGGACAGAGCGTCCGTGATGGTGTATTTCAATATCATCGGACTGGGGCAGTATAACCGCCAGAACGGCTTTGACAAGGGGGACAGCCGTGTTGCGGCATTTGCCCGTATTCTGGTGCAGCAGTTCGGAAAGCACCGGGTGTGCCGCTACAGCGGAGATCAGTTCATCGCAGTGACGGAGGAGGCCAAGGCAGAGGAGGAGATTCAGGCTGTTCTGGACGCCTGCCAGCAGGCCACGGACGGTGAGCTGGTAAACGTGCGGGTGGGTGTTTACCCCAACAGTCTGGAGGATGCGGACATCAATGTGGCCTGCGACCGTGCCAAGTACGCAGGGGATTTGAAGAAGGGGGAACGTGCCTCCAGCGTCACATGGTACGACCAGCGTATGCTGAAGCGAGAGGACATCTCCCGGCATATCATCAACAATCTGGACAAGGCGCTGGACGAGGGCTGGGTTCGTGTGTATTACCAGCCGATCATCCGTGCCGCAGACGGCAAGGTCTGCGACGAGGAGGCGCTGGCACGGTGGATTGACCCGGCGCTGGGCTTCCTCTCCCCGGCGGACTTTATCCCTGCGCTGGAATCCTCCAAGCTGATCTACAAGCTGGATCTGTATGTGCTGGAGAAGGTGCTGGAAAAGCTGAAGCAGCAGGAGGAGGCAGGGTTTTATCTGGTGCCCCAGTCCGTGAACCTCTCCCGTATGGACTTTGAGAGCTGTGACATTGTGGAGGAGATTCGCCGCCGGGTGGATGCTGCAGGGGTAGCGCACTCCATGATTACCGTGGAGATCACAGAGAGCGTCATCGGCGGGGACTTTGACTTTATGAAGGAGCAGGTAGCCCGCTTTCAGACGCTGGGTTTCCCGGTGTGGATGGACGACTTTGGCAGCGGCTACTCCTCTCTGGATGTGCTGCAGCAGATTCACTTTGACCTGATAAAGTTCGACATGCGCTTTATGGAGCGCTTTGAGGTGGGGGACGAGAGCAGGATCATCCTCACCGAGCTGATGAAAATGGCAATCAGTCTGGGCACGGAGACTGTCTGCGAGGGCGTGGAGCGGCAGGAGCAGGTGGACTTCCTGCGGGAAATCGGCTGCACCAAGATTCAGGGCTACTTCTATGGTACGCCCCTGCCCTTTGATTGGACGACAACGCAGCCGGACAAGAGCGGGAAGCTGGCCTACGAAAACCCGGAGGAGTCGGAGTATTACGCCTCCATCGGACGCATCAACCTCTACGACATCTCCACCTTCTCCAGCGAGAACGACGATTCCCTGTCTCAGTATTTCAACACCCTGCCCATGTGCATCATTGAGGCCAACGGGACGAAGCTGCGCTTCAACCGCTGCAACCGCTCCTACCGTGACTTTATGCAGCGCACCATGGGTATGGAGTACAGCGCAGAGGAGTTTGACGGTGCCGACCCCCGCGCCTCCAAGGTGGGGGCGCTGTTCATCAAGACGGTGATCCAGTGCGCCAGAGACGGCAACCGTATCATCATAGACGAGAGGGTAGGGGAGGACACGGTGGTTCACACCCTCATCCGCCGGGTGGCCGTCAATCCGGTGACAGGCGCTGCGGCGATTGCTGTGGCCATTCTTGCCGTCAGCCGGGATATGGTTCCCTCCGGAGGGGGAGGACAGGGCAGCGATGCACAGGGGGAGGACAGACCCCAGTATGTGACCCAGGAGGTCTCAAAGGTGACGGAGCTGCAGAACACCATTATCTCTCTGGTGGACAATATGCCCTGTATCACCTTCAGCAAACACGCCGAAACCGGCGTGTATCTGGCATGCAATCAGGCATTTGCCCAGTTTGCCCACAGGGACAGCCCGGCAGAGGTGATTGGACTGATCGACAGCGAGATCTTCGATGAGGAGACGGCAGCCCGTGTCCGGCAGGATGACCAGATTGCCCTGACCATGGACAAGCCCTATGTGTTCTTTGAGGAGGTTTTGGATGCCGGAAGAAACCTGTGCCAGTTCCAGACGACGAAAATGAGGTACATCGACTTCGCCGGGCGGCTGTGCATCATGGGGATGTGTCAGGATGTGACGGACATGCTGCGTATACAGCAGGAGCACGCCGCCACAACGGAGGCATGGAAGCAGGCACGCAGCAGCGCTACCATCTACACCCATATCGCTCAGGCGCTGGCACGGGGCACCACTGACCTGTACTATGTCAATGTGGAAACGGATGCCTTCATTGAGTACCATACCGACGACACACTGGGGGTGCTCACCCACGCACGGCAGGGAACGGATTTCTTTGAGGGCTGCGAGCGGGACGCAAAACGGTTTGTCCACCCGGAGGATCAGGCGGCCTTTGTGCAGGCGATGAACCGGGACTTCCTGAATGATGCCCTGAACCAGTCCAAGGTATTTGAACTGATTTACCGCAGAATCAAAGGAGAGCGCACGTTCTATGTGCGCATGAGGGTGTCCCGGATTGAGGACGACAGGCGCTTTATCGTCATATCCGTCTCGGACATTGACGAGCTGATGCGCAAGCGCCGTCTGGAGGAGCGGATTCTGGAGGAGCGGATGATTTATGCCCGTCTCCATGCCATCACAGGCAACTTTATCTGCGTCTATGTGGTGGAGCCGGAGACGGGGGTCTACCGGGAATTCAGCGCCAGCGCCGACTATGAGAAGAACTTCGCTCAGGCGAAGGAGGGGGAGAACTTCTTCCAAACCGTCCGGGAGTCAGCTCACGAGCACAACTACCCGGAGGATATGCCCCTGTTCCTTTCTGTGTTCACGAAAGAGAACGTCATGGCTGAAATCAACCGCAGCGGTATTTTCACCCTGACCTACCGGCTGATGATGGACGGCACCCCGGTCTATGTCCAGATGAAGGCGGCCATGGTGGAGGAGCGGGAGGGCCCCCGGCTGATTGTGGGTCTGAATGATATTGACGCTCAGGTTCGTCAGGAGCAGGAGACCGGGCGGCGGCTGGCACAGGCACGGACGCAGGCGAATAAAGATGCCCTGACCGGGGTGAAAAACAGGCGTGCCTATCTTGAGACGGAGGAGATGATGAACCGCAGGATTGCGGAGGATACGCAGGAGCCCTTCTCCATCGTCATGCTGGACGTGAACGATCTGAAACAGACCAACGACAACTTCGGCCATCAGGCGGGAGACCAGCTCCTGCGCAATGCCTGCAAATTCATCTGCACCACCTTCCAGCACAGTCCGGTCTTCCGGGTGGGCGGGGATGAATTTGCCGTCATCTCTCAGGGCTCCGACTACCAGCGCATTGAAGCGCTGGTGGAGCAGGTCAGCGCCCATAATCTGGAGGCCATTGAGAGCGGTGGAATTGTGATTGCCTGCGGCATGGCAAAATATGAGAACGGTATGCAGGTCAACCATGTGTTTGAGCGGGCAGATCAGCGGATGTATGAGAACAAGAGTATGCTCAAGGAGCGGAAGGAGCAGAAGAAAAAGGGCTGATGGTACAGCCCACGGAGATACAAAAACGCCTGACCAAAAGGTCAGGCGTTTCTCACTGCCCCATTGCACTGGATTTATCCGGGAACCTTTACGCTGAGATTGCTGAAGGCGGCCTGACAGCCATCGGCAAAGAGCGCCAAATGCGCCCCGTCAATGGAGTGGGTAATGCGGGAGCTGAGGGCTTTCGTGTCGTCGATATACAGCACGACAATCTCGTTTTCACACACCAGCTTGACATGATGCACCTCAGCGGAGGCGAAGTCAAAGCGGGTGAGTGCGGCGGGGTCATACTGCTGAATCTCCGTGATCTCATAGCCCTCATAGTGGAGGAGATTCCGGCCTGCGTCCAGACACAGGGCAGTATAGGCAGGGTCGCCCTCGCTGCCGCCAAAGGCAAACCCGGCACAGCCGTCCTCGTCCAGCGTCACATCACATTCCAGCGTCATCGTGGCGGGACGAGTGCCCAGATCCACAAGGGCGTAAGCGCCCGGCTGGGCGGAGAGGGAGAGCTTTCCCTCCTGCGTATCCACGTCCCCCTCCTCGGCGGAGAGGGAGAGTGGCTTCTCCACGGTGAAGTAATCGTCAAAGGAGTCCGGCGCCTTCACGCCAAGGGTTCCGTCCTCATGGCGGACAAGCTGGTGTACCAGCACATTGCCTGCCCACTGATAGACGCCGGAATCCGCACTCAGCCCCGACCGGCCGATCCAGCCGCAGAGATAATCCGAGCCGTTGAACCGGGCGGTTTTTGCCGCATAGAAGATAAAGCCGTTGCCTCCGGTCATGCCCATACCGTCCAGAATGTTGTCCTCAGGGGCGGTAAAGGGGCCGTTCATGGACTCGCCTATGGCATAGTAGGTGACACAGTCCCAGCTATAGGTGAGATACCAGGTATCCTCTATGCAAAACAGGTCGGGACATTCCAGCATGTACTGTGCGTGGGGGGCATAGACCGGCCCCTCCATCTCCCACTCCTTCAGGTCAGGGGAGGTATACTTGAGCACCACGCCCCCCATTGCGTTCTCACGGGCGGCAATCAGCAGCCAGTAGCACTGCTCTTCCTCCACCCAGAACACCTCAGGGTCACGAAAATCGTCCTTGGAATAGCCCTCCGGGGCGAAGAAGACAACCTCCTCGTCCTTGACCCAGTTCTCCCGGTCAGTGCTGGTGGCGTGCATGACGCATTCCTTGCCGTTGCCGCCGTTGCCGGTGTCGTTGTGACCGGTGTAGAAGAGAT
>CAJOOV010000261.1 GCA_905236265.1 uncultured Oscillospiraceae bacterium
AACCGCTGACCAAATCAAGCTACGGCATCAGAGCGGTCTGTTTTGCGTTTCCATATCAATAGAATCCGTCCGGCATAACTGTTTGGAAGCGTAGTAAAAATGCGCCTTTAAACGAACTGCGCCTGTCAATGAGACAGACGCAGCCGTTTGGGAAAGCGGCATCATCATGCCGAGGAGAAAAGCTTAGTTTTTCGCAGCCTTTTTCTTTTTCACGACAGCGGCTACACCGGCTGCCAGCAGCAAAGCAACGACTACGTCACCGGCAATCAGAGCCTTCTGCCAGCCGGCAAGGGCATAGCGAATGGTCACGCCGGAGGAGATGCCCTGCATCGCAGAGCTGTGCGCCACCATGTAGAGAACATCGTGTGCGCCCCGCCGCATGGCAGCAACTGCGGTTGCGGAGGAAGAGTCAGTGAGGGAGCCATCAGCGAAGGTGTTGAGCATCATATCATTGCCTGCGCGCAGACCCTCATCAGTATCCATATAGGCGCTTCCACCGAAGTAATCAGAGACAACTGCGCCACGGAAGCCCCATTCATTGCGGAGAATCTGGGTCATCAGACCATAGGTTGCGCCGGTCCATTTGGTGCCGATGCGGTTATAAGCGCTCATAACAGCAGTGGCGGCATTCATCTCACGGGTTGCAGCGTTTCCATCAGCGTCGTTATAGGCGATGGGCGCTTTTGCCTCCTTGATGCACAGTTCAAAGGGCTTCAGATAGATCTCACGAATCGCCTGCTCATTGGCAAAGGTAGCAATGCCGTTACGTCCGTCTTCCTTATCGTTGAGGGCAAAGTGCTTCAGGTAGGTGAAGGTACCCATCTCCATGGCACCGGAGACTTCTCTGGCAGCGATCTTGCCAGCCAGCAGGCCGTCCTCAGAGTAATACTCGTAGTTACGTCCGGCAAATGCGTTGCGGTGGGTGTTCATGGCGGGGGCATACCAACCGGCAAAGCCGTTGTTCAGACCCTGCTCGCCTACCATCAGACCCACTTCATAGGCAAGCTCCTGATTCCAAGTTGCAGCCAGCAGCTCTTCTGCAGGGAAGCCGATGCAGATTGCGTCGCCGCCGTTGGCAGAGACCCAGGTAGACCAGCCCATGGGGCCGTCGTAGTCCAGCGTTGCGGGCTTGCCAACTGCGGTCATTTCAGCGGTGTTGAAGCCTGCGTTTGCCAGCATGGGGCCAACCTGGCTCATGTCCAGCTCATCCAGCAGCTCCTCCCACAGAGGATCGTCGTAGTCAGCGCCGCGAAGATCAATCAGATTGATGCCGTTGCTTGCGCCGGTGGTGGGCATATCAGTGGTATAGACCTTGCTGCCCTCTACATTACCCAGCAGAGCATCGGAGTTTTCGTCGAAGGTGGTTTCCAGTGCGGTCTTAATTTCGTCCTCAGCCACCAGATCAGCGTCGGTGGGAGCCGTGGGGAAGGTTCCGGCAAAGTCAGCACGGGACATATTCAGCGGCGCACCTGCAGCAGCAGCGTCTGTGAACACGGCAGAGACGGAATCGAACTGGTTGGTGGCGGTCACAAGATCGGTGGCTCTCTTGTTCTCGCCGCTGTAAATGGTGCTTTCCAGTGCCTGTGCGAAGTATTTGGAAGTGTCGGCAGCGTCAATCTGTGCCCAGCTGTGGGCGTTCTCGCTCAGGTAGAACTTGTAGTCGCCGGCTTCCAGCACATAGCAGCCGTTGGTCTTGTAGTCATAGGATGCCAAATCATCGGAGCGGACCGTCAGCGTGTAAGTCTTACTCTCGCCGGGGGCCAGCAGGTCTGTCTTATCGAAAGCAGCCAGAACCACCTTGGACTTCTCAATGCCCCCGGGGGTATAAGGAGTTTCTGCATAGAGCTGGATCACCTGCTTACCGGAGACAGAATCGCTGTTGTTGGTCACTTTCACGTTGAAGGTGAATACACCGTCGGAATAGGTAGGTGTGCCGTCAAATTCCGTGGTAAAGTCCGCATAGGACAGGCCATAGCCGAAGGGATAGACCACTTCGCTGTCATAGTCAAAACCGGCGTAGTTCCCGGCCATCGCCTCAGCAGCGGCAGTCTCGTAGTAGCGATATCCCACATAGATACCTTCCTCATACTCGTTGAAGCAGCCGGACTCATAACCGCCGATGCTGCCGTCCACGTTGGTATAGTAGGTATCGTCAAAATTCTGGTAGGAAGGATCACGGGTCAGGTCCGCCACATAGGTGTCAACCAGACGGCCGGAGGGCGTGACAGTACCGGTCAGCACATCCACCAGACCCTGAGCGCCGTGATCGCCAAGACAGCTCACCCACAGCGCCGCATCAATGCCATAGGCATCATTGTCGATAAAATCCATCTCCAGCGCATTGGCGGTGTTGCAGACGACGATGATCTTATGGATAGCACCGGCATCTTTCTGTGCCTTCACATACTCCAGCATGGCAATTTCCCGGCTGTCCAACTCCAGATAGTGCTTACTCTGGTCAGCGGCAACAGGGGCAAAGTCCGCCATGCTGACGGGCAGATCGCAGCCCTCGCCGCCTACACGTCCGATGACCACGATGGCGGCATCGCCGTAGCGTGCAAAGGAATCCTTCAGGGAGTCAGGATAATCCTCCACGGGAACCTCTGCGATAATATCATTGATGAACATGGCCGTACCCATGGCAGAGATAAAGCCACGACCGGTATACTGCACATCCATGGGACCCATGCCGGTGGGCATGGTGACAGAGACAGTCTCGGTAGAAATGGGGTGATTTGCGTAGAAATCATAGAGCGCTTCATTGACGGAGAAGCCCTGCTGGGTGAACGCAGTCTTGTAGTCTACCGGGGAGCTCTCGGTAGCTGCGCTGCCTGCGCCGGTATAGACAGGGTCAACGCTGGTGCGTCCAAAGAGAGACACAGCACGCTCGTTCTCGGTCAGGGGCAGCGTATTGCCTTCGTTTTTCAGCAAAACGATGCCTTCGCCTTCCACCTTGCGGGCAAGCTCCTGGCTGGCCGCCAGCAGCTCTTCCGGGCTGGAATATCTGGCGTTGTAGTAGGTGGAGTTCAGGTTGGAATTGGGATCTTCTGTGATGATCGCCTCGCCCTTGCCAAAGTACATATTCATGACGGTGTACAGCGGCCCGGTCAGGACGATGTTCACTACGATGGCCAGTACCAGCACAATGGCCAGCACAACGCTCAGAATCGTAGCGGACCTGGATTTGGCATTTTCTTTGTTCATTATGGTTCCTCCTCTCGCCGTTTCAGGTTCTGCACCAATTGTAACATCCCACAGAGTGTCCCGGTACGAAATGCAAATATACGGTACGGATTGCACAAAATTTTTTATCTGCTATAATGGAGGCATCAACGCTGTAGGGAGGCGAGGGGATGTATAAGGCTGCGCTGATTGAAGACGAGGGTGCTGTGCGGAACTTTTTGTCCAATGCATTACAGCAGGAATTTGAGCGCCAGCATATCTCCGTATCATTCGACCTGTTTGAAACAGGGGATCGTTTTCTCATCTCTTTTTATGAGCATTATCATTATGATCTGATTTTTCTCGACATTGAAATGCCGGGAACCGACGGAATTCAGGTTTGCCGCCAGATCAGAAAGCTGGCTCCCAATGCGCTGGTGGTGTTTATCTCCAGTCAGGAGTCTCTGGTCTTTGACACATTTGAGGTACAGCCCTTCCGTTTTATCCGTAAAAATCGGTTTGAATCCTCTCTGCCTGAGCTGGTGGATGCCATTGGCGAGCGTTTAAAGCACAGCGGCATGCAGATGATCTATCTCACCGAGCCGGGAACAGGAGACATCTATTCTTTTGAACTGGGGCAGGTGCTCTATATTGAAGCTCAGCGGAAGGACTGCCGCATTGTCACTTATGAGGGCGAATGCCTGATTCGCTGCCCCATGCGGTATGTAGAGACAGAATTGGCATCATATCCTTTTTTGAAACCTCATCGCAGCTTTCTGGTCAACTGTGCTGCCGTTTTTTATATCGGGAAAAACAGCATCCTGCTCACCAACCGGACAGAAATTCCCATCAGCAGGGGTCAGGTTCAGGCTGTGAAGGAGCAGTTTTTAAAATACAGTGCTTGTTAGGGGGCGAGCGTAAGTTGATCTATCGTCTCTATCGGTTCTACCGGGAGTTTACACTGGACGGAATCATTATTTTCTTTTTCCTCTCCATCATACTGTATGTACTCTGCGAGCCAAAGGATCAGCGTATGAGCATACGGCGATTTGCGGGACTGGGCACACTGGCTTACACCGCACTGTATCTGGGTGTTCCTATGCTGATGCAGGTCGTTTTGTCCATACCAAGGAGGGTTCCGCCCTACTGGTATTTCTTCCTGTGCATGGTAGTCACTGCCGTGATTATGGGCAGACTGTTTCTGAAATCCAGCTTCTTTCACCAGTTTCTTTACACCCTGTTCTTTGTTGCGCTGGTACAGCTCTTTAAAATCGTCTGTTCCCCCCTCTACCTACAGGAACCTACCATGCCCAGAGTGCTCTATGCCTTCTTTGACATTCTGACCACACTGATTCAATACGGCACGCTTTTTCTTCTGTTCCGTTTTTTTCAACGTTTTCAGCTCAATCCGTCCATTCAGGTATTGCCAAAGACTACCCTGTTCATGCTCTATTTCCCCGTCAGCCTCCTGTTGGGCGGCATCCTTTCTGTGGCTGTCTCCGGCTCTGCCTACGTTGCTCCCATCCTGTCAGCAGTGATTCTCACCAACCTGCCGCTGATCTATATTATGGTCTCCCGAGTCATCTCAGCCTATGAGGAGCAAAGGCGTCTGGATGCGGCACTGGCGCAATCTCAGGCAGAGCTCGCCGCATATCAGGTATCCGCTGACCTGAGAGAACAGCTGCGGCGTGAGCGGCATGAGCTGAAGAACAAGTATTTCTACATTCAATCTCTCCTGCGGGAGCACGAGTATGAACAGCTCAACGAGCATCTGGATCAGGTGTTGGGAAATCTATCAGAAACATTGAGCACCCTGGAAACAGGAAATACCTTTCTGGATTATCTTCTGGGACGAAAACTGGGGGAGGCAAAGGAGCTTGGTATTCAAACAAGGGCGGAAATCACCCTGCCAAGAGATTTGCCGGTGGAGAATGAAGCACTGTGTACCATTCTGTCCAATCTGCTGGATAACGCCATAGAAGCCAGCAAACAGGAGCCGGAGCCGGAATTACGTATTTCTATGAGATGCGCCCAAAACTATCTGATCTGCATCATTAGCAACCGTGTCAGCCGAAACATTCTGGCGGTAAACCCCAATTTGCAAACAACCAAGGGAGATTCGGCCAATCATGGCTATGGAACAAAGATTATCCGTCAAACTATAGAACAGCAAAATGGAATATTCCATATCGAAGTGATAGATGGTTTCTTCGTAGCGAAAGTGATGCTTCCCATACTACAGAGCTTGGCATGATGAGTGCTGTACGCTATATGCAAAGCCGCCCGAACAACTGTTCAGGCGGCTTCTACTTGATATTGCTCAC
>CAJOOV010000262.1 GCA_905236265.1 uncultured Oscillospiraceae bacterium
CGGAAGGAGGGATTTGAACCCTCGCGACGGTCACCCGCCCTACGCCCTTAGCAGGGGCGCCTCTTCGGCCACTTGAGTACTTCCGCAGGCCGAACACCACCAAGGGTATTCCATTGTCACTGTGAGGGGAAAGTGTGGCGGAGAGAGTGGGATTCGAACCCACGGCTCCTTGTGGGAGTCACTGGTTTTCAAGACCAGCTCCTTAAACCGCTCGGACATCTCTCCGTTTCGATCATATCTCACAAGCGTGATATATTATATCAGCACTCTCCCCGCTTGTCAACCCTGATTTTTCAAAAGCCGCAGGCGGGGAGAATCCATGGAACGGTATCAGGTGCCGCTGAGGTCTACGGCGTGGCGCAGGATACTCAGCGGGGGTACAGGACGGGGGAGCTGCATCCGAAAGCGCATCTGGGGATGTCTCGGTGCGTCCAGTGCATTGCCCTGCTCATCCTCCATCATGGGCGCACAAAAGGCAAAGGGCTTGCAGTCCGGCCCCACCATTTCCACCTCGTCCCCGGCCTGAAACTTATTGCGCAGGCTCAGGGTGGCAAGGCCGTCCTCTCCGCAGTCCTCCACAATTGCGCAGACCTGCCACTGGCGGATATAACGGGAGTCATCATAGTATTGCCCCGGCTGGCCGAACCAGAAGCCGGTAGAGTAATGCCGATGGCTCACCTTGTCCACCTCGTCCCTCCAAACCGGGTCAACAGGCCGTCCCGCCTTCACGTCGTCAATGACGTGCCGGTATGCGCCGGTGACAATGGCGGCGTAGTAGGCGCTTTTCGCCCGTCCCTCAATCTTCAGGGAGTTCAATCCGATGTCGTACAGCTCCTGCACATGGTCGATCATGCACATATCCCGGCTGTTCATGATGTAGGTGCCCTTCTCGTCCTCGAATACCGGGAAATACTCCCCCGGCCGTTTCTCCTCTACCAGATGATACTGATAGCGGCAGGGCTGGGCGCAGGCGCCCCGGTTAGAGTCCCGCCCGGTCATGTAGTTGGACAGAAGGCAGCGCCCGGAGTAGCTGACGCACATGGAGCCATGGGCAAATGCCTCGATTTCCAGCGTCTTGGGGGTTTTCTGACGGATCTCCGCCACCTCCTCCAGACTCAGCTCTCTGGCAAGGATCACCCGGTCAGCCCCCAGATCGTGCCACGCACGGGCAGTCTCATAGTTTGCGATACTGGCCTGCGTGGAGATATGCCGCTTCACATGGGGGGCATACCGCCCGGCAAGGGTAAAAGCGCCAAGGTCTGCCACAATCACAGCATCCACCCCCGCCCCGTCCAGCGTCTCCAGCCACTGGGGCAGCTCAACCACCTCGTTATTCCGGGGCATGGTGTTGATGGTGACATGGCAGCTCACGCCGTGGCTGTGCGCCAGCTTTACCGCCTCCCACAGCTCCTGCTGAGAGAAGTTTCCGGCAAAAGCCCTCATGCCAAACGCCGACCCTGCCAGATAGACAGCGTCGGCGCCGTAAGCAATTGCCATTTTCAGCCGTTCCATATCCCCTGCGGGAGCCAGAAGCTCCAGCAGGGGGGAATTTGTATCCTGAATCATGGTTCCTCCGTCTCTACGGCAATGCCGTTTCGGAAATTGTTGAAGTCGCTGTAGTTGGAGAAGAAATGCGTGGTGCCGTCCTCGCCCAGAGCGAAGTAGTAGTAATTGGTGCTGTTGGGGTACAGCGCCGCCTCAATGGCTGCCATACCGGGGTTGCAGATGGGGCCTGCGGGAAGTCCCTCATACCGATAGGTGTTATAGGGGCTGTCAATTTCCAGATCGGACTGGGTCAGATGCTCCTTCCGCTCCTCCAGCACATACTGCACCGTGGAGTCCATCTGCAGCCTGCCGTTGGTCTGGTCATTGTCGGGATTGAGACGGTTATTGATAACCGAGGCAATGTCCTTCTGATCCTGACCGTCTGTCTCCTTCTCAATGATGGAGGCAATGGTCATGATCTCGTTTTGGGTATAGCCCAGACGCTCCGCACGCACCTTCATGTCGGAGTCGAACTTGACGGAGTAGTTATAGATGATCTTGGACAGAGCCACCTTTGCATCCCCGGATTTATAGAAATGGTAGGTATCCGGGAAGAGATACCCCTCCAGCCAGCTGGGGTCGCTGCGATCCAGCTCAAGATCGTTCAGGAAGGAATAGTCGAACTCGTCGTGGGTGGCGGACTCCACCAGCTCCTCTACCGTACACGCACCCTGCGCCTCCAGCAGGCGGAACACCTCGTCCACCGTATAGCCCTCAGGAATGGTGACCACCACCTCTTCCCTGGCCTTGGAGGAGGCGCTGATATTGCTCAGCAGGGCGGAGTAGTCCATATTTGTGTTCAGCTCATAGGTGCCGCTGGAAATCTTTTCCGCCTTGTTGGTGAAGCCTGCAAAGGTCTCGAACAGGAAGGGATAGTCAATCAGTCCGGCGTTATACAGCTTGGTGGCCACGGAGTCCACGCTCTCCCCTGCGTCAATGGTGACGCTGGCCGTGCGGGGTTCCTTGTCCAGCGCCAGCAAATCCCCTGCCCACCGCCAGCCGAAGGTGGCCAGCAGGAAGGAGATGGACAGCACGCACACCACATACAGCACGGCCACCAGCAGGCTGATGGCTACGCTTTTGCTTCGCCGCTTCTTCCGGATCCGCTGTTCCTGCGGTATATTCTGCGCCATGACTAGCTCTCCTTTCTTCGCTCCTGCCCAACGGCGGAGGGGGCAGCGGGGCAAATCACACTGCTCTGTGTCACTACCAGTGAAACCCCCATGTCATGGGGCTGTGTGGGGAGGGACTGCCGCAGCAGCGCATCCCGGCAAAGCCCCACGCTGAGGCCGGAAAAGCCGGCTAAAAACCGGTCATAGTATCCGCCGCCCCTGCCCAGACGCATTCCCCTTTTATCGTAGCACATTGCAGGGATCAGGGCAAGCTGCGCCTCGCAGGGGGCGACAACCGGGCATTGATCTGACGGCTCCGGAATGCCGAAGCGGTTCGGCGTCATTTCCTCCCGCCCCTGAAAGAGGCGAAACTCCAGACCGCCTCCCCGGAGACAGCGGGGCAGGGCGACCCTTCTGCCCCGCTGCGTCAGCGATTGAACCAGCGTCCCGGTGTCCGGCTCTGCGCCCACGCCCCAGAACAGCAGCAGCGTCTCGCAGCGCTCCACCTGCGGCAGGGAGAGAAAGCGGCGAAACAGGGCGGCATCACTCTCCCGCAGGGAGCGCTCCTCCTGCGCCGCCTCCCAGAGGGAAATCTCCCGGCGCAGGCGTTTTTTCAGTTCAGTCGTTGTAGTGGATTCCAAGGCGCACCTGCTCTGCGGCGTCCTCGCCCCGGAGCACCTCAACCAGCTTCAGGGCAAAATCAAAGGAGGAGCCTGCGGCCTGAGCGGTGATAAAGCGCCCGTCCCGGACAATTTTGCTGCCCACATTCACGATGGCGGAGTACATATCCTCCTCCATGCCGGGGTAGACGATGGCGTTTCTCCGATCCAGCAGTCCCTGATGGGCGAGAATGGTAGGGGCGGCGCAGATGGCGGCCACCCACTTCCCCGCCTCGGCGGCCTTTTGAATCAGGGTGATTGCGGGAATGCTCTTTGCAATGGCATCCACGCCCTTCAGCCCGCCGGGGAGCATGAGCAGCTCCAGCTTCTCAAACTCCACCCCGTCCATGGAGATGTCCGCCGTTACGGCGACACCCTGCCCGGAGACAACCTGCTTGCTGTTTACGCCCACAAGTGCTACTTCGATTCCGGCACGGCGCAGCAGGTCAGCAGGCACCAGAGCCTCGGCTGTCTCAAAACCGTCGCCCAGCAGAATATAAACCATAATAAACAGACTTCCTTTCCATGCTCTCTCTTCTTGATGGACTTGCTCTCCGGCGGAAGTGCCATTCCAAGTCATTCTCTATCTTAGCATAATCACCGGGTAAAGTCTATGAATCTTTCTGACAAAAACCGCAGAAAACCCTCCTGCCTTTTCGTAATGACCTCCCTCTCTTGCTTTTTCCGGGCGGACATGGTATAGTGTGTACAAAATTCTGAGAAACCGGATGGAATGACTATGAGCGAACAGACCTCGGCACTGAACGAACCGTCTCAGGGGACAGAAAACGGGCAGGCAGAGCGCCCTGCGGCGATTACGGCAAAGGACATCTACCTCAGCTACCGCAGCATTGTCCCTGTCTCCAAGCGCAAGCTGGCTCCCTCCTCCCCCTCGGTGAAACGAAACGGAAGAGTGGAGCATTTTGAAGCCCTCCACGGCATTTCCTTTGAAATCAAGCGGGGAGAGATCGTAGGGCTGGTGGGGCGAAACGGCAGCGGCAAATCCACCCTTTTGCGGGTGCTGGCGGGCATCTTTGAGCCGGACAGGGGCAGCGTTGACCTGCACGGCTGCACCGTCTCCCTGCTGGCGCTGGGCGTGGGCTTTCTCAAGCAGCTCTCCGGCCGGGACAATATCTACCTCTCCGCCATGCTTCTGGGCTTTTCTCAGGCGGAGATCGAAGAGCAGATCGACGAGATCATCGAGTTCTCCGAACTGGGGGAGTTCATCGAAAAGCCTGTTCGCACCTATTCCAGCGGTATGGTGTCCAAGCTGGGCTTCTCCATCTCCGCTATTTTAAAGACGGATATTATTCTGGTGGACGAGGTGCTCAGCGTGGGCGATTCCAAGTTCAAGAAGAAGAGCTTTAACAAGATGATGGAGCTCATCAGTGAGAAGAACCGCACAGTCGTCATCGTCTCCCACGATGCAAAGACGATTCAGCAGCTGTGTACCAGCGTCATCTGGCTCCACGACGGGGACATCCGCATGATCGGCCCGGCAGATGAAGTGGTAAGCGCCTATAATTACTACATGGGCGACGTATGACCCGGCAGATGCCTGCCCCTCCATACCTGTGTGTTATGGAGGGGCGGTACTGTTTTCAAAGAACGATCTGAAACAGCGCCGGAAACGGTTTATTGGCCGGGCGAGGGCGCAAATACGGTTTTGAGAGAAACGGTTTCCGTGAACGCCTTTCATGGCGCAGCGGTATCAGGAAAGGAGGCGGCGGCATGGAGGGATTCGCCGCAGCACAGATTCCCGCAAGGATCGGGGAATGGCTGACCCGGCTGCTTGCAGCATTGTCGGGACACGATGAGGTACGCTGGGCAGTGGGTGGGGCGGCAGGCGTTTTATGCCGGTTCCTGCTGCCTGTGCTCGCCCTTCTGGTGGTGGTGCGCTGCGCCCGCAGCCTGCTGCAGGGCAGGCTGGAGAGTGAAAAATGGGGCTGGCTCACTGCGCCGGACGGCTCCAGTCAGGAGCTGTCCCACTGGGAGGTGCTCGTCGGGCGGGCACGCTCCTGCGATGTGGTATACCGGGACCCCACCGTCTCCCGGAACCACGCCGTCCTCGTGCGCAATCACAAGGGGAACTGGACGCTCTACCCCCTGCGCAGCAAAAACCCGGTGCAGGTGAATGGTAAGGCAGTGCTGCAGCCCACCCACATCCGAAGCGGCTGCACCATCACGCTGGGGGAGGTAAAGCTCACCTTCACGGCGCTCTCCCCGGAGCAGGAGGCGGAGCAGGCGCACAGCCGCACCCGCCCCGGCAGGGTGTTTTCCCCCGGTGTGACGCTGCTGATGCTGAGCCTGTTTCAGGCGCTGGTGTGCGCCGTGCTGGTGAACGTGGTGGAGCCGGAATACGGCGAGGCAGTGCTGTTCAGCTTTGGGGGACTGCTGGCGCTGATGTGGGCGGTGTATGCCCTGTACCGCATTCTCCGCCGCACCGGCTTTGAGATCGAGACGCTGGGCTTTTTCCTCACCACCCTCTGTCTCACCGTCACCGCCGACTCCGCCCCGGCCACGCTCTATAAGCAGACCTTCACCGTGGTGGCAGGGCTGGTGCTGTTTTTCGCCCTGTCCATTGTGCTGCGGGATGTGGACTTTGCAAAGAGCCTGCGCTGGCCCGCTGCGGCGGGGGCGGGGGTACTGCTGGCCTTTAACCTGCTGCTGGGGCAGAGACTGTTCGGGGCGAAAAACTGGATTTCCATCGGCCCTGTCTCCTTCCAGCCCTCCGAGCTGGTGAAGGTCATCTTTGTGCTGGTGGGCGCCACCACCCTTGACCGGATGTTTACCCGGCGGAATCTGGTGGGCACGCTGGTATTCTCCGCCTATTGCGTGGGCTGTCTGGCGCTGATGAGCGATTTCGGCACGGCGCTGGTGTTCTTCGTGGCATTTCTCGCCATCGCCTTCCTCCGCTCCGGCGATCTGCCCTCCGTGGCCTTTATGACGGCGGCGGCGGTATTTGCGGGCGTGCTGGTGCTGCGCTTCAAGCCCTATGTGGCAGGCAGGTTCTCCATCTACCGCCATGTGTGGGACGACCCCTCCAATCTGGGCTACCAGCAGACCCGCACCCTCTCCGCCATTGCCAGCGGCGGTCTCTTCGGGCAGGGGCTGGGCAATGGCTGGCTGAAGCATCTGGGGGCGGCCAATACAGATCTGGTCTTCGGGGTCATCGCTGAGGAGCTGGGGCTGGTGATTGCGCTGCTGGCAGTGATTGTGATGGTGCTTCTGGCGCTGTTTGCGGTGAAGTTCTCCGCCGCCGGGCGCTCCAGCTTCTATGTCATTGCCGCCTGCTCCGCCGCCATGATCTTTCTGGTGCAGACGATGCTGAACGTCTTCGGCTCCACCGACCTGCTCCCCCTCACCGGAGTGACCCTGCCCTTCGTGTCCGTGGGCGGCACCAGTATGCTCTCAAGCTGGTGTATGCTGGCGTATATCAAGGCATCGGACACCCGGCAGAATGCAGGGCTTGCGGTGAAGCTGCCCAGCCGGCGCATTCAGCGCGAGCCGCTGGAGGCGCCCACCTTTCAGGAGCCCGGCTCCGGGGCGGAGGGTTCTCCCACCAGACGGTGGGGCGGAAAGGGCTTCTCTGCCAGACTGTCTATTCACCGGGAGGAGGATGAGCAATGAAACGCCTGCGCAGACGCACATGGTTTGTGCTGTGCTTTGCCCTGACGCTGGTGGGAGGGCTGGTGTTCTTCCTGTGGGAGTATGTGACTGAGGGCGCCCAGTGGGTGACGTTTTCCGCCAATTCCCACCTCTACGAAAACGGCAGGATCGCCACCGGAAGCATCACGGATCGAAACGGCGTGGTGCTCTACGACGGGGAGAGCGGGGACTATGCCGAACAGGCCGAGCTGCGCATTGCCACCCTGCACGCCGTGGGAGATCAGTACGGGAACATTGCCACCGGAGCGAAGCTGCTGTTTCGGCAGTATCTCGCCGCTTACAACCCGGTCACCGGGGCGGGCAGCGGCGGAAACCGGGTGGCGCTGACCATTGACGCTGAATTAAACGCTGCGGCTTACCGTGCCTTGGACGGGCGAAACGGCACGGTTGCGGTGTACAACTACAAGACGGGGGAGATTCTCTGCATGGTGTCCTCCCCCTCCTTTGACCCATACGATTCGGAAGAGGTGCTGGCAGGGGTAAACGCCGGGGAGGAGCGCTACAGCGGAGTCTATCTGAACCACTTCCTCTCCTCTGCCTTCACCCCCGGCTCCATCTTCAAGCTGGTGACCACGGCAGCGGCGCTGGACAAGCTGGACAGCCCCCCGGACTTCTCCTTCACCTGCACTGGCTCCATGGAGCTGGACGGAAACACCGTCACCTGCCCCTCCGCCCACGGGACGCAGGACCTGAGACAGGCGCTGTCCAACTCCTGCAACTGCGCCTATGCCCAGCTGGCCGTCACGCTGGGGGGAGAGACGCTGCAGCGCTATGCTGAGGCGGCGGGACTTCTGGACAGCGTAAGTGTAAACGGCTTTGCCTCCGCCAAGGGCAGCTACACCGTTTCCGCCGTGCCCTCAGAGCTGGGCTGGTCAGGCGTGGGGCAGTATACCGATTTGGTGAACCCCTGCTCGGAGCTGGTATTCATGGGCTGTCTGGCAGGAGAGGGGGAGGCGAAGGTGCCTACGCTGTTAAAGTCCGTGACCAACGACTTAGGGCTGCCCGGTGCCTTCCTCCCCGGCACGGAAAACTGCACCATCGGCATTAAGCCCTCCACCTGCCGGGCGCTGAAGCAGATGATGCGTTTTAACGTCACCGACCACTACGGGCAGGAGCAGTTCGGAACGCTGGCCGTGTGCGCCAAGTCCGGCACTGCGGAGGTAGGGTCAGGGGAATCCCCCCACGCATGGTTTGTGGGGTTCGTGGACGACAGCCTCCACCCCTACGCCTTTGTGGTTCTGGTGGAGCACGGCGGCTGGGGCAGCTCTGCTGCAGGCAGCGTGGCGGCGCAGGTGCTTACCCGGCTGTGCGATGAGGAATAGGGCGCAATCCCCCCGTTTTTTGAACGGGGGATTGTTTTTTGCCTTGCCCCCCGCCGTGAGAGGGTGCTACAATACAGCAGGAAAAACCGCTGAGAGGAGCGTGATTGCATGACGGGGCATGGGATTGAACAGAAAAAAGGGCTTTCGCCTGCCGCAGTGCTGGCACTGGGGACTGCCATACCCTTCCTCATTTTACTGCTTGCCTACTGGAGGGTGGGGCTGTTCCCCTTCGGAGAGCGGGATATTCTGGAGATTGACAGCGTTCACCAGTATCTGCCCTTTCTGACGGAGCTGCGGCGGCGGCTGGTAAACGGGGAGAGTCTGTACTACTCCTTTTCCGGCGGGCTGGGCTACAACTTCTGGTCAACAATTGCCTATTACGCCGCCTCGCCCATCAACCTGTTTATGGTTCTGATCCCGGAGGCGTCCGTGTGTGATTTCATGGCATGGATGATGCTGCTCAAGCTCAGCCTCAGCGGCGGTATTCTCTCATGGTATCTGTTTCGCAGAAACAGGGAGGGAGCGCTCTACGCCCTCGCCCTTGGCACCATGTACGCCCTGTCCAACTTTTTTCTGGGCTACAAATTCAATGTGATGTGGCTGGACTCCATCGCTGTCACGCCGGTGATTCTCTTCGGTCTGGAGCGGCTGGTGCGGGAAAAGCGTCCGGGGATCTATATCATTGCCCTGTTTTATGCCCTCTGGTGCAACTATTACATCGGCTATATGATCTGCCTGTTTCTGTGCCTGTATCTGCTCTGCCTCCTCTGGGGGGAGCGGGCCTGCGGGGAGGAAAAGCTGCTGCCCTGCCTGCTGCGTTTTGCCGCAAGCTCCCTGTCTGCCGGAGGGATGACAGCGGTTTTGCTCCTGCCCGCCTATCTGTCCTTAAAGCTGACTCCGTCAGCGCTGTATGGACAAGGCCCCGGCGTCAGCTTCTACACG
>CAJOOV010000263.1 GCA_905236265.1 uncultured Oscillospiraceae bacterium
CCCGCCCGGTGAGTATTTTATGAATATAGCACTGATGCCCCACGTCAAAAACAAGCCTGTCTTTGGTGGTGTCATAGACCCGGTGGATGGCCACGGTCAGCTCAACCGCCCCCAGATTGGAAGCGAGATGACCGCCGGTCTGCGCCACTGAATCTACCAGATCCCGGCGCAGATTGCGGCATAAAATCTCTCCCTGTCCGTCTGTAATCTCCAGCGGGAGGGATAAGTCAGTGAGATAGTCCCACATATGGAAGATGCCTCCCTGTGCAATCTATATCTGTCATCCAATCACAAGGGCGACAACCGCTCCCAGCAGCGCCCCGAAAAAGACCTGCAAAAGGGTGTGCCCCATGACTACCTTCAGCTCCTCCTGAGGATCCCAGTCAGGATGCGCCTGAGAGAGGGTGCGAATCAGGTCGTTGAGCGCCTGCGCCTGCTCACCGGATGCCTTTCGCACATGGCAGGCATCGTACATCACGACTCCCGCAAAGACTGTGGCAAGGGCGAACAGCCCGGAGGAGAAACCGTAGATTCTGCCAATGGTGACTGCGCAGCATGTCACAAGGGAGGAGTGAGAGCTGGGCATACCGCCGCTGGCAAGAAAACGCTCCAGTGAAAACTCGCCGTAGATGATCCGGTCAATAATGCCCTTCAATATCTGAGCGGCAGCCCATGACACAAGCGCCAGCACCATGACCTTTATTCCGTTTTCAGGCAGAAAATCCAGCATGTCCCCTACCCTTTCTATCCTTTAGCTGACACGCTCTGCCAGCTCGTCTGCCAGAGCAAAAATCAGCTTCGTTTCCATTCCTGCGCCCTGCAGTGCCTGCTTTGCCAGCGCCGTCTGCTCCGCCACCAGACGCTTGCACCCGTCCAGCCCCAAACGGGCTACATAGGTGGACTTGTGGGCTTTGCGATCCTTGCCCACCGTCTTGCCCATCTGCTGGGCGGTAGATGTCTCGTCCAGCATATCGTCCCGCACCTGAAAGGCGAGGCCGAGAGCAGAGGCATACCCTCTGGCTGCGTGGAGCTGGCACTCCGTGCCGCCGGCGGCGATGACGCCCATCATGCAGGCAGCCTCCAGCAGGCATCCGGTCTTGAGGGCGTTCATTTTTGCAATTTCATCCGGCGCCAGAGGCCGCCGCTCCCCTTCCAGATCCAGCACCTGTCCCGCTACCATGCCGTCCTCACCGGCGGCCCGTGCCAGAACCAGAGCGGCATCCGCTTTTTGCTGTGCGGACAGGTCAGACCAGAGGACTCTGGAAAAGGCGGCTGCCTGTAATGCGTCGCCTGCAAGGATTGCCATACTCTCACCGAAAACCCTGTGGTTCGTCGGCCTGCCCCGGCGCAGACTGTCGTTGTCCATGCTGGGCAAGTCGTCATGTATGAGGGAATAGGTGTGTACCATCTCAATGGCAGCCGCCAGAGGCAGCGCCCTGTCCGGCTCCCCGCCTGCCGCCTGACAGAAGGCCAGCGTCAGAACCGGGCGAATGCGCTTGCCTCCTGCCAGAAGGCTGTAGCGCATGGACTCATACAGCGCCCCATGGGCGGGGGAGCCGTTGAAGCAGCTCTCCAGATACCGCTCTACCATATCCCGCAGGCGGCTGAGTTCTCTCTTCTCGTCCATTTCTTACTCCTCTGTCTCAAAACGCTCTGCAACCGGCTTGCCGTCGGCTCCCTTGGAGAGCTTATTCACCTTCTGTTCAGCGCTGTCCAGCAGCCTGTTGCAGCCGAGAATCAGCTTGGTGCCCTCTTCAAACAGCGCCACACTCTCCTCCAGCGGAGCCTCTCCCCGCTCCAGCCGGGAGACAATCTCTTCTAAACGGGCTACAGAGTCCTCAAAATTCAGCTTTTTCCCTGCCATTTAAGGCTTGCCCCCTTCTTTCTTCATTGCAATGCAGTCAACGCTGCCATCTGCAAATCGCAGATGCAGCTTCTGCCCCAGATCAATGACCTCAACGCTTTTGATGACCCGGCCGGACTCGTCCGTGGTGAGGGAATATCCCCTTGAGAGCACCTTTAACGGACTCATTGCGTCCAGCGCCCCGGACAGGGCGGATAGGCTGCTGCGCCGGGTTTGCAGCAGGCGCTGCATCTGAGACAGCAGGCGCTCCTGCTGCCAGTCCAGCGCCTGACGCTTCAGCCGGATTGCTGCGGCAGGCTCAGCGAGCACCCGGTGCTGTGACAGGCGTACAAGACGCCCCCGTTCCCATTCCAGCCTTCCTGCCATAGCGGCGGTCAGCCTTGCGGCGTATTGATCCAGCCGCTGGGACAGCTCCTGCCAGTCCGGCACGGCAAGCTCTGCGGCGTTGGAAGGCGTTGCTGCCCGCACATCTGCCACAAAGTCGGAAATGGTCACGTCCGGTTCGTGACCTACGGCGGAGATGACCGGGATTCTGGAGTCATAAATGGCTCTGGCCAATCCCTCGTCGTTAAACGCCCAGAGATCCTCCATAGAGCCGCCTCCCCTGCCGATGATAATCACATCGCCCAGAGAGAAGCGGTTGACATAACGGAGAGCGCCGGCCAGCTCTGCAGGCGCCTGAGCGCCCTGTACCCGTACAGGCAGAAGGTTGATCTGGGCAAGAGGCCAGCGGGCGTTGAGAATCCGGAGCATATCGTGTACCGCAGCCCCTGCGGAGGAGGTAATCAGTGCAATCGTCTCCGGATACCGGGGAAGTGGTTTTTTATGGGACGGGTCAAAAAGCCCCTGCTCCAGAAGCTTCTGCTTTAACTGCTCGAAGGCGACGGCCAGCTCGCCTGCCCCGTCGGGGATCAGCCCCTCCGCATAGAGCTGATAGGCTCCGTCTCTGGGGAAGACGCTGATACGCCCCCGTGCGACGACCTTCATTCCGTTCTCCGGCAGAAACCGGAGACGCTGGGCGGCGGAGCGGAACATGACGCACCGCAGGGCGCCGTCAGCATCCTTCAGGGAGAAATAGTGGTGGCCGGAGGGATAGCGCTTGTAGTTGGAGATTTCACCCCGCACTGAGAGGGCGCTGAGGAGACGATCCCCGTCCAGCTTCGCCTTCAGGTACTGGTTCACCTGCGAGACGGTAAAGACGCTGCGCTCCATCAGCTCTGCTCCTGCAGGAAACGCCGCATGGTCAAAACGGCAATGCCCATGGCATTGTCGGTGGAATATGCTCCGTCGCAAAACAGCGCACCCGTCAGCTTCTGGCGAAGCAGGCTGTTGGAGGCGACACCTCCTGCACAGATGACGGGCAGGCCGGGATAC
>CAJOOV010000264.1 GCA_905236265.1 uncultured Oscillospiraceae bacterium
ACCGTGGCGAATATCATTGCCCGGCGCACAGACCGTACCCTCCATCGGCTGAACGCTACCACGGCCAGCATATCCGACATTCGGGACGTGATCTCCGACGTGGACACGCTTCTGGCACCCAACGGAGTTTTGCTCTACTTAGATGAGATACAGTACTTCAACAAAAAGCAGCAGCAATCCCTGCTGGAGTTTATGGAGAACGGAAAAATCACCCTCATTGCATCCACGACGGAAAACCCCTATTTTGCGGTGTTCAATGCGGTACTCTCCCGCTCTACCATATTCGAGTTTAAGACGGTGGAGGCGCAGGAGATTCTGCCCGCCCTGAAGCGTGCGGTTCGTCTGATGGAGGAGCGAAAAGCCCTGAAGGCGGAGATTGAGCCGGGCGTGCTGGAGTTTCTCTCCTCTGCCTGCGGCGGGGATGTCCGTAAGGGAATCAGCGGCGTGGAGCTGCTCTTCTCTGCGGGTCAGGTGGAGCAGGGCGTGATCTGCCTGACCATGGAGGACGCTAAAACCATCGGCCAGCGCTCCGCCATGCGCTATGACCGGGAGGGGGACGACCATTATGACATCGCCTCCGCCCTGATGAAATCCCTTCGGGGGTCTGACCCGGACGCAGCGCTGCACTATCTTGCCCGCCTGCTGGAGGCCGGGGATATGATTACCGCCATCCGCCGGATTATCTGCTCGGCAAGCGAGGACGTGGGAATGGCATACCCGCAGGCGGCGCAGATGGTGAATGCGCTGGTGAATAATGCAAATATGGTGGGTTTGCCGGAGGCGAAGCTGCCTCTGGCGCAGGCAGTGATTCTCCTCGCCACTGCGCCAAAGTCAAACAGTGTCGTTGCGGGGATAGATGCCGCCATGAGTGATGTGAGAAACGGGCGCACCGGGGATTACCCCAGACATCTTCAAAATGTCCATGCCGATTCCCACGGCTTGGAGCGGGAGCAGGGATACCTGTACCCCCACGAGTTTGCGAACCATTGGGTGGAGCAGCAGTATCTTCCTGATGTGCTGAAGGATACCCGGTACTACCGCTTTGGAGATAATAAGAACGAGCAGGCGGCAAAAGCCTATTGGGAACGGGTCAAGGGCAGAGAGCTGTAAAGGAGACGCTGATATGGATGTGCGTTTAGGCGACAGACTGGTGATGAAAAAGCCCCACCCATGCGGCGGGCGTGAATGGAGCGTGCTGCGCATCGGAATGGATTTCCGTCTCCGGTGCTGCACCTGCGGCCGGGAGATGCTGATTCCCCGGAGCAAGGCGGAAAAGGCAATCAAAAAGATTCTGAGAGAGAGCGAGGAATGAGAGATGAAAGAGTTTTGGTCCAGCCGGATTCAGGGGCTGACGCCCTATACACCGGGGGAACAGCCCAGAGAACGGAAATACATCAAGCTGAATACCAACGAGAATCCCTATCCCCCCTCTCCCAAAGCCGTTGCCGCCATTCAGGAGGCGGCGGGCAGCGGGCTGCGGCTCTACCCCGACCCGGAGGCGGGGGAGCTGGTGGAGGCATTGGCTCAGGTCTACGGCGTGGAGCGGGAGCAGGTCTTTGTGGGCAACGGCTCGGACGAGGTTCTGGCTTTTGCGTTTCAGGCGTTCTTTGACCCCGGCGCAGCCATTGTCTTTCCTGATATTACCTACTCCTTTTATCCGGTCTATGGGGCGATGTTCGGCATTCAGTGCCGTACAGTCCCCCTCTTATCGGACTTTTCCGTACCTTTGGAGCCGTTTTTCGAAGAAAACGGCGGCGTAGTGCTGGCAAATCCCAACGCCCCCACCGGGATGGAGCTGTCTCAGGACGCTCTGCGCTCGATACTGGAGCATAATCCCTCTGTGGCTGTCATTGTAGACGAGGCTTATGTGGATTTTGGCGGTACCTCTGCCCTGCCCCTGATTCGGGAGTATCCCAATCTGCTGGTTGTCCAGACCACTTCAAAATCCCGTGCGCTGGCGGGGCTGCGGGTGGGGTTTGCCTTTGGAAATGCTAACCTGATCGCTGCGCTGAACTGCGTGAAGAATTCTATTAACTCCTATACGCTGGACAGACTGGCCATTGCGGGGGCGGCTGCCGCTGTTTTGGACGAGCCGTATTTCCAGGCGCAGTGCCGGAAGGTGATTCGCACACGGGACCACACGGCACGGCGGCTGGGGGATCTGGGTTTTCATGTGCTGCCCTCCAAGAGCAATTTCCTCTTTGTCAGCCATCCTGACCGCCCTGCAGGGGAGCTGTTTCAGGAGCTGCGGGAGAACGGCATTCTGGTGCGCTATTTCCCCCAGCCCAGAATCGGGAACTATCTGCGTATTTCCATTGGCACGGACGATGAGATGGACACCCTTGCTGCCACGATGGAAAAGCTGATTCGCAAGCCGTGAGGGAGCGGACAGGAAAAGACCGCCTCCTCAACCTCTGGCGAAGACAGGTTGCGCTTCGTCCCCTTGCCTGCTGCTGCACAGCCTTCTCCGGGGCGGTATTTGTGTCGGTCTATCTGATGGCCGGATGGCAGATGCTGCTTGCGGGAGGGCTGCTGCTTTTTCTGGGGCTGGCACTGGTACTGCGTCAGCACCGCCTTGCAGGGGCAATGCTGACGGCCTACGCACTGGGACTGTGGGTTGTCTGGCTGTGGAGCTGGAACACGGCGGATCTGGAATCCCATTGGGCAGGGCGCATGGAGCCGCTGACCATGCAGGCGCAGGACTATTCCGAGCCCTCCGGCTCAGGCAGCAGCGTGGAGGCAGTGATTCTCACAAAGGGAAGGCTGAGCGGACTGCATATCTCCCTCTGGATGCCGGAGGGGACGGCACAGGTCACGCCGGGAGATGAAGTATCCGCCATTGTGACCCTCCACACCGGGCGGGGGCTGCCCGGCGTGTGGCAGCTTTCCGGCTATGCCAACGGGATTCTGCTGCGGGGAACAGCCCGGACGGTTCAGGTGACGCCGGGGCGGGTACCATGGTATCTTCTGCCTCACGTCACTGCGCACGAACTGGGGAATGCCTTTTCAGAGCTGTTTGACCCGGAAGAGGCGGGGTTTTTGCTGGCGCTGACAATAGGCGACCGCTCCCGGCTGACCGGGGAGCTGACGCAGGCATTGTCGGACACAGGGCTTCGGCATATCGTCGCAGCGTCGGGGCTTCATGTCACGGTTCTGACCACGGCGCTGTTTCTCCTGCCCGGCGCAAGAAAAAGAAAGAGCGTGGCTCTGGTTCCGATACTGGTGTTCTATGCTGCGCTGGCCGGGTTCTCCCCTTCCGTCTGCCGGGCGGTTATAATGGAACTCTTTCTTCTTCTGGCACCTGTTTTGGAACGGGAGGCGGACAGCGCCACCTCCCTGACCGCTGCCCTTGCCCTGATTCTGCTGCATAATCCCTATGCAGCCGCAAGTGTGAGTCTGATGCTCTCCTTCTCCGCTATGCTGGGACTGCTGACAGTGACGCCGGGACTGATGCCGCCCGCCCGGCATGACCGCTTTGCAAAATCCGGCGTGGGAACAGCCCTGCGAAGCAGTGCGGCATTTATGGTGGGGGCGAACTTCTTCTCTCTTCCGCTGGTATTGTACTGCTTCGGTTCCTTTTCCGGCCTGTCCCCGTTGTCGAATCTTGTCATCGTATGGATGCTGCCCTTTCTGCTGCCACTGGGAATGCTGACAGGAGCGGTGGGAATACTCTCCCCTGTTCTGGCAAAGCCGCTGGCGGCCCTCACTGCCCTGCCGGTAGGGATGGTCATTCGGCTCATTCTATCCCTTTCCAGACTGCCCCATGTGACGCTGCTCCGCTCTCCTGTGATTTTTGCGTGGCTGCTGCTGGCGCAGGTGGGGATACTCCTGTACTGCGCAAAGCTGCTGCGGGAAGGAGCGAGAGGACTTGCGGCTGCGCTGGCAGCGGCGGGACTCATTTTGGCGCTGCTGCCTGTGCAGGAGGGGGAAATTGCCCGGATGGAGCTTCTGGATGTGGGTCAGGGGCAGTGCATTCTCCTTCGTTCGGACGGAGAAACCGCTGTGATCGACTGCGGCAGCGCCCAGAACAGGGCAGGATACCTGCTGTGCAGAAAGCTGACGGCGCAGCGGATTGACTGCGTAGACCACCTGATTCTCACCCACTATGACAGCGACCATATCAACGGCTTGGAATCCCTCCTCTCCGCCTGCCCGGTGAGCCATCTTCATCTGCCCTACCCGGTGGACGAGGCACAGGAGACGGCGCAGCGGCTGATTCGGCTGGCGGGCGGGAATGCGGACTTTGTGCCGGACACCGGGGAAGTGCTGCAGGTGGGCAGGCTGAGGCTGAGATTGCTTCAGGCAGGCTCCGGCCGAAACAGTGGTATTGTCATCCTCGTCACCGCAGGGGCATTTGACCTGCTGGTTACCGGTGACGCTGATTTCAGCGGGGAGGGAGAGCTGATGGAGCGTATGGCGCTCCCGGATATTGAGGTGCTGGTTGCGGGACATCACGGCTCGGCCACATCCACCGGGTGGGAGCTGCTGCAGCAGACAAAGCCTGAGAGCGTGGTAATCTCTGTGGGAGAGAACAGCTATGGACATCCTGCGGCGGAGATGCTGGAACGCTGCGAGAGGGCAGGCGCTGAGGTTTGGCGCACGGATGAGTCCGGGGGTATTTCTATTCTTCTGTTTGAGGAAGGGGCGGTTTTCAAGTGATACTTGCCAAAGTGCAGGTTTTGCACTATAATGTCACCACATCTTTCTAGTAAAAGCGCCCTTGGGCGGGATGGGAGTAATGATAATGGATCTCCAGACGAATTACACGATGCTCTGTGACTTCTATGAGCTGACAATGGCCAACGGCTACTTTCAGAC
>CAJOOV010000265.1 GCA_905236265.1 uncultured Oscillospiraceae bacterium
CACCCCAAAGAAGAATCACTACAATTTCTTCTTCACCTATAAGATTGTGCATCCATGGTGGGATGCAGTGGCGATGGGCATGGAGGACGCCCAGCGGCAGCTTCTGGAGCAGGGGGTTGTGGTAGAGTATGACTATCTGGCGCCCCCTGCGGCAGACGCTGAGGATCAGAGCCGCCGCCTCCACGCCGCCGCTGAGGACGATTACGATGTCATTGGTGTGGACGTTGCCAACGAGACGGTGATCTCTCCCATTCTTGACACGCTGGTGGAGCAAGGCCACAAGGTGATGACCTTTTCCACCTCAGACGCTGCGCCGGGGTGCCAGCGGATTGCCTTTGTGGGCAATCCCCACAACTATGAGGACGGGGCGCAGCTGACGGAGGTTTTGTGCGAAAAGCTGGGATACCGGGGCAAGGTGGCTATCCTTGTAGGCTCCCACGGTGCGCCCTGCCACGAGGATCGGGCAAGGGGGGCGCAGGATGTGATTGCAAAGTATCCCGATATGGAGGTCGTGGCCGTCGAGTACGATGAGGACAGCATCGACAGGGCGCAGGAGCTGACGGAGCAGATTTTACAGGAGCATCAGGTGCTGGATGGCATCATCTGCTGTAATATGAGCAATCCTGTGGGGGCCGCACGGGCGGTGAAGGATTCCGGACGGGATGTGGTGATCGTGGGCATGGATCACGACCGGGAGGCGCTGCATGACCTGAGGGACGGCGTGATTTATTGTCTGGGCGTGCAGGACTGCTACTCCATGGGCTTTGACACCATTCAGGTGGCGGTCAAGATCGCTGACGGCATCGACCCCGGAACGCTCTACCCGGAGACGACTGAGGAGAGCACTACCATTATCTATCAGAAAGACGCAGAAACCATGCTGAAGATCCTTTTTGGAGAGATGGGATAGGGACAGAACATGCAAGAGAGACGTACTTTTTTGTACACCCATATCATTGGGGCGGTGGTGGTGCTTGCCGCTATCGTCTCCACGACGGTATGGATGTCTCTGGGCGCCCGGCAGGCGACGGATAAAGCAGTGGAGCGCCTGAGCGGCTTCTATCTGCAGGAGATGGCCGCCCGGCGCAGTCAGGTGGTTTCCGGAAGCCTGAACCTGCAGACGGAACAGATGCAGCGGGCAGTGGAGGCCATGACCCCGGAGGATTTGGCCACCAAAGCGTCCTTTCGTTCCTATATCGACAGGGCAAAGACCCTCTACGGCCTTGAGCTGTTCGCTCTGGTGGATGAGGACAAGGTAGTCTACCGGGAGCACTCCACCTACATGGGCGGCAGCCGGTATGATTTTCTCAAGGATGTGCCCTTAAAGGAGCGGGTCATCACCACTTCCAGCGTTTACGGCGGGAAAAAATCCGTGTGTATCGCAATTCCCGTTCAGGACAGGAGCTTTCAGGGCAAACAGCTCATTGCATGCTTCGTGGAGCTGAACATTGATGACATCACCAATGCGCTGGCCTTCGAGGGCGGGAACAATGACACCTTCTTCAATCTGTATTACCAGAACGGAGAGAGCCTGACCAGCTTGGACTTTGGCTCCCTGACCGCAAGGGATAACCTGCTTGCTGTGATGGAGGAGACCCTGTCTGGGGAGCAGTATGCCGAGATGGAATCGGATTTCCAACAGGGCAGAGCGGGAGGCGTTGTGTTCCGGTATCACGGGGAGGGTGAGGTTCTGTACTACTCGCCCATCCCGGACACCAACTGGATGATGACGGTTCTGATCCATTCCAGCCTGATCCATAACCAGCTCAGCGGAATCACCGAGGAGACCCTGACCCGGAGTATGATCCAGATCGGCGTTACCTGCGCCGTGCTGCTGGCTTTCTTTGCCATACTGATGTTCCAGTTCCGCAGCTCCTCCAAAAAGCAGCTGGAGCAGGAGCGGCAGAATACCCGCAAGGTCAGCCGGGAGGCGCAGCAGAACAAGAAGGAGCTGGGCGTCATCCGTGAGATTGCCTCCAGAGATGCCCTCACCGGAGTGGGCAGCAAGTACGCCTATAAGGAGAAGCTGTCCGAACTGAATGCTGCACTTCAAAAGGGTGAGCTGGGGCAGTTTGCCCTGCTGGCCTGCGATTTGAACGGACTGAAGTACATTAACGACACCTACGGTCATGGTGCGGGGGATGAGTTCATCTGTCAGGCCGCCCGGATGATCTGCGACATGTACCCCAACAGCCCTGTGTTCCGCATTGGTGGGGACGAGTTTGTGACGCTTTTGCAGGGAGAGGACTATGACCGGCGCAGCGAGCTTCTGGAGCGCTTTCACCGCAAAAGCGAGGAGAATATCCGCAGCGGCGGCGCAGTGGTCGCCGCAGGCATGGCAGAGCTGGAAAGCGGGGACGCTAAGCTGGAGGATGTGTTCAACCGGGCGGACAGGCGCATGTATGAGCAGAAGAAATACCTCAAGTCCCTTGGCGCACGGGTTCGGGAATAAGCCTTCGATGCAGAGCAGACAAAAATGAGCAATCAAACAGCCGTCCTGTCCGGTGACACGAAAGGTCACATGGACAGGACGGCTTTTCTGCGCCTGCGGGCACTGCCGCAGGCATTTTTTTCCCGGCGATGATACGTCAGGAGACTGTCTTTGTAGCCACGACGTTGACTCCCGTTCCGGCGGCATTCGCCACAATGACATCTCCAATCCTGACGGGAGCGCTCACCGTCACCCCGGCCAGCTCCCGCACTACGTCCAGCACCTTCTCCTTGGGCACATCCTCCGCTGTTTTGCAGGAGACCGTGCGGCTTGCGTCTGTGCTGCCTGTGACACGAACGGTGCTTGTGACGGTACGGGTGGGGGCGGTGACCTCTTTTCTGGCATAGAGCTCCCCTCTGGGGCAGGAGTTCCCCTGCACCGAGAGAACCTCACCCCCGTCCAGCGTTACCTCAATCTGGCACCCCATAGGGCAGCGGATACAGGTCAAGTGTCTCTTTTCCATCCTCTCACGCCTCCTCAATGCACACGGCAATCCGCTTCAGGCCGGGATGCCCTGCCAGCATCTCCGCCTTCAGTCTGACCTGCTCCATCTCACCGGGAGCCATGACAGGGCGTTTCCGGTGAATCACCCGCTCCTCATCCAGATAGACGCTTACGAAGCGGTTTTTCATCACAGAGCCGACCCGGAACCGGATGACCAGCTCCTTCTGCACCGCCTCCGGGCGGATTCGGGCGGGGACGGTATAGCGCACGCCCCCTGAAAGGGAGACGGGAATCTCCTGCCGGTGTCCCTGCGTGCCCTGCTTCACATAGGCGGCGGCGCTGCGCCCTGCCTCTGCCGCCTCCTGACTCACATAGTCCACCAGATCGTGGACGTGGAGCACATTGCCTGCGGCAAATACACCGGGGACGGAGGTCTCCAGCGCCTCGTTCACCGCCGGGCCGCCGGTGACATTGGAAATCTCCACCCCCAGATCCCGGCTCAGCTCGTTCTCCGGCAGCAGCCCTACCGACAGCAGCAGCGTGTCGCAGGGATAAAAGACCTCCGTGCCGGGGACAGGATGCAGGCTGTCATCCACTTCTGCGATTGTCACCCCGGTGACCCGCTCCCTGCCGTGAATCTCCACTACGGTGTGGCTCAACAGCAGGGGAATGCCGAAGTCCTCCAGACACTGGACAATGTTTCGCTTCAGCCCGCCGGAATAGGGCATGATTTCCGCCACGCACTGTACCTTTGCCCCCTCCAGCGTCATGCGCCGTGCCATAATCAGCCCAATATCCCCGCTGCCCAGAATCACCACCTGTCTGCCGGGCAGGTATCCCTCCATGTTCACCAGCCGCTGCGCCGTGCCTGCGGAATAGACCCCGGCAGGACGGAACCCCGGCGTATTCAGTGCGCCCCGGCTCCGCTCCCGGCAGCCCATGGCCAGCACCACGGCCTTGGCCTGTACGTCGAAGATTCCCTCCTTCCGGTTCATCGCCGTGACCACCTTCTCAGGCGAGATATCCAGCACCATGGTGTTCAGCATACAGGGGATGCCCCGCTCCCTCACCATGTCAACATAGCGCTGGGCATACTCCGGCCCTGTCAGCTCCTCCTGAAAGGTCTGAAGTCCGAAGCCGTTGTGAATACACTGGTTCAGAATGCCGCCCAGTTCCCTGTCCCGTTCCAGCACAAGAATACGCTCAACGCCTGCGTCATGGGCGGCAATTGCCGCCGCAAGACCTGCGGGACCGCCTCCGATGATGACAATATCAATCTGCTTCATCTGCTATCCCTCCCTGATAACGGTCTTTGGCAGTGCCCACGATGAACCGGGAGTTTCCGCCGGTTTTCGTAATCTCCTCCATGCCCACGCCCAGCTCTCTGGCCAGAATCTCTATCACTCTGGGACTGCAAAAGCCCGCCTGACAGCGCCCCATGCCGGTACGCACCCTGCGCTTCACTGCGTCAAAGTTCCGGGCGCCCAGAGGGCGGTGAATGGCGTCCAGAATCTCTCCCTCGCTGACACCCTCACAGCGGCAGATCACCTGCCCATAGGCGGGCTGCTTGCGAATCAGCTCGTTTCGCTCCTCCCGGCTCAGTTTCTTCGGGTCGAGAATCCCCTTGCGCTGCCTGACCCAGTCCGTCTTGAGCGCCAGCCCCAGCCGCCGGGCGATGTCGGCGGACAGGCTCTCCCCGATGGCGGGGGCGGAGGACAGGCCGGGAGACTCAATTCCTGCACAGTCATAGAATCCGGGGGCGTCCTCCACCTCTCCGATGACAAACTCTCTCCCGTCCTCGCTGGCCCGCAGGCCGGCGAAGCTGGTAATCACCTGACGGGTGGGGATATTCCGCACGGTGCTCCCAGCCTTGGCCAGCAGCTCCTCCAGCCCGGCAGCGGTGGTGTTTGTACCCTCCCGGTCATCAATGGCCACCGCCGTGGGGCCGAGCAGGATGTTCTCGTGAATCGTGGGAGTCACCAGAATGCCCTTGCCCTGTTTTCCGGGCACCTGAAAGATGGTGCGCTCCACCAGTGATTTTGCGGTGTGATCCAGCAGGCAGTAATCCCCCCGTCTGGGGGTGATGTGCAGCTTTTTTGCGCTGACCATATTGTGAAACAGATCTGCATACAGTCCTGCGGCATTGACCACACTCCGGGTTTTCAGCACCCCTGACCGGGTCTGCACCGTCCAGCCCCCGCCGGGCAGGGGCGTCACGCCGTTCACCTGCGTGCCCAGACGGAACTCCACGCCGTTTACGGCGGCGTTTTCCGCAAAGGCAATGGTCATCAAAAAGGGACAGACAATGCCCGCCGTGGGGGCGTACAGCGCCGCCAGCACGCCCTGCTCCACATTCGGTTCCAAGGCATAGACCTGCTCCGGGGTGAGGATTTCCAGCCCCTCCACGGCGTTTTTCTGTCCGTTTTCATAGAGCCTGTCCAGTGTTTTCCGTCCTGCCTCCTCAAAGCACAGCACCAGAGCGCCGTTGCGGCGGAAGGGAATGTCCAGCTCCTTTGCCAGCTCCGGCATCATCTGGCTGCCCCGGACGTTGTAGTGTGCCATCAAAGACCCAGCAGGGGCGTCAAAACCGGCGTGAATGAGCCCGCTGTTTGCCTTGGAGGTGCCGCAGCAGACATCCTCCTCCCGCTCCACCAGACAGACCCTTCCCTCATAGGCGGAGAGGAACCGTGCCACGGCGCAGCCAATGACGCCCCCGCCGATGATTACCACATCATACATCTGAATACCCCCCTTATCCTTCGTCTCTTGCCCAGCCGCAGGCACAGCCCACAGCCTTATGCCATCCGTTGAGCTTGCGCTCTCTCTGCTGCTCGTCCAGAGCGGGGGAGAACACCCTGCCCACTGCCCAGTTGCTGCGAATCTCCTCTGTGCTGTTCCAGTAGCCCACGGCAAGCCCTGCCAGATAGGCAGCGCCCATGGCGGTGGTCTCCACGCACACCGGGCGGTATACCGGCACGTCGATCAAATCCGCCTGCATCTGCATCACCAGATTGTTTGCGCTGGCTCCCCCGTCCACCCGCAGGGCGGAGAGATGAATGCCCGCATCCTCCTCCATGGCCTTGAGTACGTCAAAGGTCTGGAAGGCGAGGGATTCCAGCGTGGCCCGGATGATGTGATAGCGGTTCACCCCACGGCTGAGTCCCACGATGGTGCCTCTGGCATAGGGATCCCAGTAGGGGGCACCCAGCCCGGTAAAGGCGGGCACAACATAGCAGCCGTTGCTGTCCTCCACCTTATTGGCGAAATACTCGCTGTCCGCCGCCGAGTCCAGCACCCTGAGCTGATCCCGGAGCCATTGAATCGCCGACCCGGCCACAAAGATGGAGCCTTCAAGGGCGTACTGCACCTTCCCCTCCAGTCCCCATGCAATGGTGGTCACCAGCCCGTTTTTGGAAAAGACAGGCTGATCTCCCGTGTTCATCAGCAGAAAGCTCCCTGTGCCGTAGGTGCATTTTGCCTCCCCCGGCTGATAGCAGGCCTGCCCGAAAAGCGCCGCCTGCTGGTCGCCTGCCGCCCCGGCGATGGGGATGGAGACGCCGAACAGCTCTGCCTCTGTGTATCCGTACAGGGCGGAGGAGGGCACTACCTGAGGCAGGATAGCGGCGGGAATGTCCAGCCGCTTCAGAATCGTCTCGTCCCAGCACAGCTCACGGATGTTATAGAGCATGGTGCGGGAGGCATTGGAATAGTCCGTAACATGAACCTTGCCCCCTGTGAGCTTCCAGATCAGCCATGTCTCCACCGTTCCGAAGAGCAGCTCCCCCCGCTGCGCCCGCTCCCGTGCGCCGGGGACATGCTCCAGCATCCAGCGGATTTTCGTGGCGGAGAAGTAGGGGTCGATCACCAGCCCGGTTCGCTGCCGGTACTCCTCCACCAGCCCCTCCTCTGCAAGGGCGTCGCAGAACTCCGCCGTTCTCCGATCCTGCCACACAATGGCATGGCTGACAGGCTCTCCGGAGAGCCTGTCCCAGAGAATGGTGGTCTCCCGCTGGTTGGTAATGCCGATTGCGGCGATCTCTCTGGGGGAGATGCCCGCCTTTGCCAGCGCCTCCGAGGCCACGGCGTACTGCGTCAGCCAGATTTCAGTGGCATCGTGCTCCACCCAGCCGGGGTGGGGGAAGTATTGGGTAAACTCCTTTTGGGCAACGCTGCAGATCTCCCCCTGACGGTTGAAGAGAATGCAGCGGCTGGAGGTGGTTCCGGCATCCAGCGCCATAATATATCCTGACATTGTCATCGCTCCTGTCTGTTTGTCATCCTGCCAACGGCAGGGGAGTGGTAGTGCCTTTTCACAGTCTATCCTACCACAGGAACGGCATTTTCGCAACTACTTAAAGCAAAATACCTTAAATTCATCTCCTTTTGACCGTATTCACGAAAAATTTAAGAGTTTTTCATTTACTTTACCCATCCCTTCCCTTATACTGGACACGAAAACAGCAGGAAAGGGAACCGGCAGATGAATGATTTGAAGAAATACCGTTTTTGGATACTGGCGGGGGTGATCGCCCTCTTTGCCGGAGCAGTGGCGCTGCTCTGGCAGCCGTTGACCGGCTTTGCCTCAGACCCCCAGTCCCTGCGTCTCTGGCTGGAGGAGAACGGAGCACTGGGCGTGGTGCTGTTCGCTGCGCTGAATACGGCGCAGGTGATCGTGGCGGTGATTCCCGGAGGCCCCTTTGAGGTCGCTGCGGGCTATCTCTTCGGCGTACTGCCGGGGACGCTGCTGTGTGATGTGGCGATGACCACAGGCAGCGTGATCGTCTTTCTGCTGGTGAAACGGCTGGGGATGCCCTTTATCCGCCTGTTCTTTTCCCAGGAACAGATTGACAGCGTCCACCTGCTCCACGATACGAAACGCCTCAAGCCCATTCTCTTCCTGATCTTTCTGGTGCCCGGTACGCCCAAGGATTTGATTACCTATCTGGCAGGACTGACGGCGCTCCCGGTGGGTTCATGGGTGATGATCTGCTTTGTGGGCAGACTGCCTGCCATCCTGTTTTCCGCCATGGGAGGCAGTGCGCTGGACGAGTCGGAGTATGGCACAGTGATTGCTGTGGCGGTGCTGCTGGTGGTGGGCTATCTTGTGGGGACATACTTCTACCAAAAGCTGAACAGCCGTGACCGATGAGATACATGCCTCCCCTGATACGGAACTGACCTTATAAGAAATAACAAAACTGGCATTTGAAGTAATGCCAGTTTTCTGTATAATAGGGTTAGCACAGTTTCAAAGGGGGAAACACTATGAACCAAGACAATACGACCAGCCGCCTGACCCATCTGGGGCTGATGACAGCGCTGGTATTTGCGGCAAACTATGCCAGAATCGTCCTCCCGGTGAGCATCGGCGGGAATACCGCCTTCACCCTTGCCAATATCATCTGCTGCCTGTCCGGACTGGTTCTGGGGCCTGCGGGGGGACTTGCCTCCGGCCTTGGGTCAGCGCTGTATGACTTGACCAATCCCATCTATGCCGCCGAGTGCTGGATCACCTTTCTGACAAAGGGGGCAATGGGGCTGGCCGCCGGACTGGCCTGTGCAGGACTGATGCGCAGGGGAGAGGGCAGCTATGGGAAATACCTGTTCAGCACAGTGGTTGGCTGTGTCTGCTACTATGCCCTGTATTTTCTCAAGACCTTCCTGATCTCCGGGCTGTTTGCCGCTGAGGGCTCCGCCGCCCTTGGAACGGCTGCTATCCTGAGCAAGATTCCCGCCTCTGTCTTTAATGCCAGCGTAGCCATTGCGGCGGCGCCGCCTCTGGCCATTGTGCTGAACAATGCCCTGAGACGTGCCGGACTGCATAAGCCAAATTGAGAGAGAACCAAACCCCCGGAGAGCGCCGCTTCTCCGGGGGTTGCTGCATAATATTCCCCTGTCCGCTCTCAGGGAGCAGACAGGGGAATGTGTGTCACGGCTTTGCCTGTCCCTGTGAGTGACAGGCGCAGGCGCCGCAGGAGGCGCAGTTGCCGCCGCAGGAGGATTTGCCCGCTTTTTTGTCCCGGATCATACTCCCCACGGCCAGAGCCACTGCCAGAACGATCACGGCGATAATGACGATATTCACCAGATTACCGGCCAGCCATGCAGCCACTGTCAAAACCTCCTTTCAGAAAAACATTAAATGCGCAGCTTCTGGGACTCCTGATAGGGCTTGAAAAGCTGGAAGCACATGGCGGCCAGAACAGCCAGAGCCACCACAAGACCCACGATGTTGAGATGACCGGTGACCAAGCTGCCAAACTGATACACCATCAGCGCCACGGCATAGGCAAACACGCACATATAGCCGATGGCGAAGGCAGTCCACTTGCCGTTGTTCATCTCCCGCTTGATTGCGCCCATTGCGGCGAAGCAGGGAGCGCACAGCAGGTTGAAGAGCATGAAGGAGAAGGCGGCCAGCTTGCCGTTTCCGTCGGAGAAGCGGTTGAAGTCGTCATTGACATTCGCCCAGATCTGGGAGCCTTCCTCGTCCAGCTCCTCCATGACGGCCTCGCCGGTCTCATCATAGAGCAGCTCTCCGGTCTCCTCGTCCACTGCCTGTCCTGCCTTGGCATCGAAGTTGTACAGCACACCGAAGGTGCCCACCACTTCCTCCTTGGCAATCAGACCGGTGACAGTGGCCACAGCGGGCTTCCAGGAGCCGAAGCCCAGAGGCTTGAAGATGACGGACAGGGGCTGGGCAATTCCGGCGAGAATGGAGTCGTCAGTGGGGGTGACCTCGTCAGCCTCCACGCCCATGCGGTCAGCCACCTGCTGGATGTAGGTGGTGTTTTCCTCATCCCAAAGCTCGTCCACCATGCCGAACTGACCGTTGACGGTGCCGAAGCCCTGCAGGAACCAGAGGACAATGGAGGAAATCAGAATGACCGTACCGGCCCGCTTGATGAAGGACCAGCCCCGTTCCCAGGTGCCCCGGAGGACGTTGCCCATGCTGGGGACGTGATAGGCGGGCAGCTCCATGACGAAGGGAGCCGGGTCACCGGCAAACATCTTGGTCTTCTTCAGCATAATGCCGGAGACGATGATTGCGGCCACGCCGATGAAGTAGGCGCTGGTGGCGACCCAAGTGGCGCCGCCGAACAGTGCGCCTGCAATCAGGCCGATAATGGGCATCTTAGCCCCGCAGGGGATGAAGCAGGTGGTCATAATGGTCATACGGCGATCCCGCTCATTCTCAATGGTACGGGAGGCCATAACGCCGGGCACGCCGCAGCCGGTGCCTACCAGCATGGGGATAAAGCTCTTGCCGGACAGGCCGAACTTGCGGAAGATACGATCCATAATGAAGGCGATACGAGCCATATAGCCGCAGTCCTCCAGCAGGCACAGCATGAGAAACAGCACCAGCATCTGGGGCACAAAGCCCAGCACAGCGCCCACGCCGCCGAAAATACCGTCGGCTACCAGACCGGTGAGCCACGGCGCTGCGCCAAGGCTCTCCATGACGCCGCGGGAGCCCTCCGTGAGCCACTCTGCGCCAAGGACATCGTTTGCCCAGTCGGTGAGGAAGGTGCCGATGGAGATGCCGCCGTCGCCGATGGGAGCGCCCATGGACAGGGCGTAGACCACAAACATAATGACGGCGAAGATGGGCAGCGCCAGAATCCGGTTGGTGACGATTTGGTCGATCTTGTCGGAGGTGGAGAGCTGCCCGGCGCTCTTCTTTTTGTAGCAGCCCTTCATCAGGTCGGCGATGTAGAGATAGCGCTCGTTGGTGATGATGCTCTCGGCATCGTCATCCAGCTCCTCCTCTGCCGCCGCAATGTCGGACTCGATATGCTGCAGCGTGCCCTCGTCCAGCGCCAGCTTCTCCCGCACCTTGTCGTCCCGCTCAAACACCTTGATGGCGTACCAGCGCTGCTGCTCCTCCGGGAGGTTATGTACGGTGACCTCCTCAATGTGGGCGATTGCGTGCTCCACGGGGCCGGAGAAGGAGTGGTGGGGAATGGTCTTGTTGCCGTTGGCGGCCTCCACACAGGCGGAAACGGCGCTTTCCACGCCCTCGCCCTTCAGTGCAGACAGCTCCACGATCTTGCAGCTCAGCCTGCGGCTCAGCTCCTTGGTGTTGATGGAGTCCCCGGCCTTTTTCACCAGATCCATCATATTCAGCGCAATGACCACCGGAATGCCCAGCTCTGCAAGCTGGGTGGTGAGATACAGGTTGCGCTCCAGATTGGTGGCATCCACAATGTTCAAAATTACGTCAGGACGCTCATCAATCAGGTAGTTCCGGGCAACCACTTCCTCCAATGTATAGGGGGAGAGGGAGTAGATGCCGGGCAGGTCGGTGACCTGTACATCCTTGTGTCCCTTTACCGTGCCCTCTTTCTTCTCCACTGTCACGCCGGGCCAGTTGCCCACATACTGCTGTGTGCCGGTCAGGGCATTGAACAGGGTAGTCTTGCCGCAGTTGGGGTTACCGGCAAGGGCGATACGAATCTGCTTTTCCATGCAATCTCTCCTTACTCCACTTCAATCATGCCGGCGTCTTCCTTACGCAGGGACAGCTCATAGCCCCGCACCGTCACTTCAATCGGATCACCCAGAGGGGCAACCTTTCTCACATAGACGGAAACGCCTCTGGTGATGCCCATATCCATGATCCTGCGCTTCACTGCGCCCTCGCCGTGGAGCCGCACTACCTTTACGGTGGAGCCAATGCCCGCCTCTTTCAGTGTCTTCATGCTCTTTACTCTCCTTTTATACCATGATCTTTCCGGCCATTTCCCGGCTGATGGCAACACGGGTTTCCTTGACCTTGACGATCAGATTGCCATTGATTGTGTTCAAAACCGTGACGGTTCCGCCAACCACGAAGCCCAGATCCTCCAGATGCTTCTTCGTCTCAGCATTTCCGCCTACCTTGTGAATCACATTCTCCGTGCCCGCATCTGCTAAAATCAGCGGCATCATTCCGCCACCCCCTTTTCACTGACATGGCAGGGGCGCTGTCCGCCCCGTTTTGGCACAAAATGTGGTTAGAGATACCTAACCTTTTCATAGTGTAGCACTGATAGCGGAGGTTGTCAAGGGCTAACCCATAGAAAGAAAAAGATTCTTTCTGCGTTGAAAATGGGGAAAGATATGCTATACTGTTAGTGCGTTTCTCAACAGAGGGAGGAGAGCAAAAAACGGCAAAACGGATTTAAGGAAGCGCTGAATAAATCTCTCGGATGGATGAGCGAGGATGTTTTTTGCCAGTCGGGGATAAAAGACCGAAGGAATACTGAC
>CAJOOV010000266.1 GCA_905236265.1 uncultured Oscillospiraceae bacterium
CGCCGTAGCCCCGGCGCTGCAGGCTGCGCAGAAGCCCTCCCCTCTGGGTCTGCAGGTAGTCTCCCTGTTCAAACACCAGCAGGACAAGGTCAAAGGGAACCCCCAGACGGCGGAGAATCTCATGCACTCCCGCCAGCGCCACGGCCTGCTCCCACTGCCCGGAGGACACCCGGCAGGTGACAATGCTCAGGTCGCCGGAGATTCCAAAACGCCAAAGGGCGCTCTGTCCCTGAGGGGTGCCCTCCTCTCCAAGACCTCTGGGGGAGCGCAGCCGGGACAGCAGGGCAAAGGCGGCGTCCACGCTGTCCGCTCCCTTCGCCCCGGCCAGTCTGTCCGTCAGGGGAGAGGGTGCCGGGCGGCGCAGGGACAGCAGTGCCTGCGCTGCGGTAAAACTGTCCTCACTGCCTCCCACCGCCAGCGCCAGCTTCAGCTCCCTTTTCTCCCCCTGCGCCAGCTTCACCGGAAGCTCCAGCGCAGCGCAGGGATCCAGTACCACCCCCTGCCGGTTGGAATGGCGGATGCTGCGGGCGGTGAGGTACGCCTCCCGGTTGGTGCTCCACGCCGCCTCCTGCTGCTCCCACAGCACGGTGAGAACCGGGCTCAGGGCATTTCGCCCCGGTCTGCGGGTGAAGCGCACCCCTCCTCCCACATACGCACTCTCCACGCACATGCGGGAGAAGGCGGGGTGCGCCTCATAGCCCTCCCACACGTCCAGCACAGGGCGCAGCAATACGCACAGCTCCCCCTCCCAGTCCTCGTCGGCGGTGAGGGTAAAGGTGCGCTGCTCTCCGTTGTGCTGAGCGTCCACCAGAACCTGCTGACGCAGGGTGAAGCCCTCTCCCTGCCATGTGAGGCAGGCATAGCCGGAGCGGTATTCCCATTGCAGGCACCGGTCTGCGCCGGGGCAGGGAAATACCTGCGTCATCACGCCGTCTCTTCGCAGGAATACCTGCACCCCATCCGGGTGCAGCACCGTCCACTTCCCCGTGCGGCTCTCCCCCGCCCCGGCTGCGGAGAGGGTCACGGCGTAGTTCTCGTTGGCGGCAATCCCCCAGACCGGATCCTCCGGGTCATATCCCGTCCCCGACCGCTGCCACGAGACGGTTCTTCTCCGGGGTGTGGGTATGCGCAGGGAGGGGCTGCGGCGCACCACCGCCTCCCCCACGGGTATCTTCTCCATCAACAGCTCCTCTGCGGCGGCCATGCGCACGTCGGAGAAAAACCGCCGCACCATCGGCTCCCCCGTCAGGCAGTTGTCCACCGCCAGCAGGCTCATACCCAGATGGTGCGCCATCCAGCTTCGCACCGGCAGGGGGCTTGTGCGCTCCCCGCCCCGGCTGGGAGTAAAGTCCAGCGCCTCATACAGGCCGTAGGTGCCCTCTGCGCCCATGTCCCGCATACGGCGGAGATTGGCCGCGGCGGCTCTCGGCTTGACGCCAAGGGCGAGGAAGCAGGCGTAGGGCGCAACCACCTGCTCCTCTCCCGGCTCGTTTTTCACCGTCAGCGCCGGGATGCCGTGGGCCTTGTACTGGAAGTTCTGCCCCAGATCCAGCTCATAGAAGGCGGATTCCGACACGCCCCAGACGGTTCCCCTCTCAAAGCCCGCCCGGCGCTGCTGATCCACACAGAAGGACAGGCTCTCCCCCATCAGGGAGTCGGGACACACGGGCAGCAGCAGATGGGGCATGAGGTATTCAAACATGGTGCCTGACCACGACGCCATGCCGGTGTAACGGTTCCGGCGGACAATGGCTCTGGACAGCCGCCGCCAGTGCCGGGGCGGAACCTCTCCCCTTGCAATGGCCAGATAGCTGGTGGTTCTCGCCTCGCTGGCCATCAGGTCATAGTGGCTGGGGCTGTAGCTGCCCTGCTCCGTGTCGTAGCCGATATAGAACAGCCCCCGCCTTGCATCATAGAGCAGGGAGAAGTCCATCTCCTCCGCCAGCGTGCGGCTGCGCTGCGCCAGCGCCGTCTCTCCCAGCTCCTCCAGTCCCCCGGACAGGGCAATCAGGCAGGCGCACAGGTTCCCGCTGTCCACAGTGGAGACATAACGGGGGTTCAGGGGCTGGGCTGTGGTGATGTCGTACCAGTTGAAAAAGTGACCCCGCCAGCGCTCCAGCGTCTCCAGCGCCTCCAGCTGCCGCCCGATCAGCTCCACCGCCTGTCTCCGCTCCGTGAGCTTCAGATCAAGGGCGGCCAGACAGGCCAGCAGGGACAGGCCGATATTGGTGGGAGAGGTGCGCTCCGCCGCCCCCCTGTCCGGCATGGACTGCACATTGTCTGGAATCAGATAGTGGTACTCCGGTCTCAGCCAGCTCTGGTAATAGCGCCAGATCAGCGCCGCCTCGTGGAGGAGAAACGCCCGCTCTCTCTGGGGCAGGGCACTCTGTCTGTCCTCCGTCATCCCCCAGCGGCAAAACAGCAGGGGCGATACCGCCCAGCACAGCCCCAGAATCCGCCCCGCCGGAAAGGGAGAGAACACCATCACCCCAAAGCCCGTCCCAAGGGAGAACCAGAACCGCCGGACGTACCGGGCAAGCCCCTGTCCCCCCTGACTGCTCTGTCCGCTGGTCACCCAGTCCAGCAGGTGTCTGTGTCCCACCGTCATCCGCCACAGCGCCAGCACGGCGGCGTGAAACGCCGTCCACGCCTGCACCGGGAGAAACAGCAGCTCTGCGCCGGAACGAAGGGCGCTGCCGGTCAGGCCGGCATAGATTCCGGCGTGGTATCTGCGAAAGCTGCCCTGTCCCCTGCGCCATGCCAGCTCCACCGCCGCCGTGATGACCTCTGACAGGGCGGTGAGCAGTGCGGCCAGCAGGGCAGAGAGAAACAGCGGCCCCGTGCCCAGCAGCCCTGCCAGCAGGGCGGCGAGGGTGGCAGGGGGCACCAGAGAGCGGCGGAGATTGTCAAACACCTTCCAGCGGGCCAGCATGGGGATGGGGTTTCGCTCATACCTGCCCTCCTCGTCCCGCACCCGGCGGAGGATCCAGTTCCCGATCTGCCAGTCCCCCCGGATCCAGCGGTGATACCGGCTCAGCCAGCTCAGCGCCCCGGAGGGGAAGGAGTCCAGCAGCTCCGTGCGGCTCACCCAGCCGCAGCGGAGATAGCTGCCCTCCAGCAGGTCATGGGAGAGAATCCGGTTTTCCGGGAACCGCCCCTCCATGCAGGTGAGAAAGGCGTCGATGTGCAGCAGACCCTTGCCCATGAAGGTGCCCTGATCGAACAGGTCGTGGTACAGATCGCTCACCGCCCCGCCATAGGGGTCCAGCCCGGCAATGCCGGAAAACAGCCGGGAAAAGACGCTTCGTGCGCTGCGGCTCAGCTCCGTCTCCACACGGGGCTGCAAAATCCCGTAGCCCTCGGTGACGATGCGCCGCTTCGTATCCAGCACAGGGGTGTTCAGCGGGTGGAGCATCGTGCCCGCCAGCTCCGTGAGTGCGTCCATGGTCAGCACGGTGTCGCTGTCCAGCACCATGAGAAACTGCGTCCCCGCCAGCGCCCCGGCCTTGCCCCAGCGCAGCTCCAGCTCTCCCCTGCGGCTTCGCAGATACCGGGCCAGCGCCAGAATCGCCCCCCGTTTCCGCTCCCGTCCCCGGTAGGTGCCCTCCGGCTCCACCAGACAGGGACGGCGGAAAAACAGGAAAAACCGCTCCCCATAGCGTGAGGTCAGATCCCCCAGCCGCTTCACGCACTGCTCCAGCAGCGCCTCGTCCTGCTCATTCATCTCCCTGCGCCTGTCCGGCAGGTCAGCCAGAAGCCCGTAGCCCACCTGACTGCCCGCCCGGCGGTTGGCAAGGTAGTAGCGCTCCAGCTTCCCGCACAGCTCCTCCACCGCTTCCTCCCCGGTGAGCAGGGAGGCGATGACACACAGGGTCTTGCCCGCCTCCGGGATGCCCCATTTCAGCTCCATGCGGAACACCGGCCTTGGAGGGACAAAGTGGAGCAGCAGCAGATCCACCGTGTTTTTCACCAGCTCGGAGACAGGGAACAGGAACAGGAGAATCGCCCACCACCGCCCCAGGGCAAAGCCGATGAGGATGGACAGGGCGGTGGTGAGGGCGAGCAGCAGGGAGACATACCATCCGCTGTGGATAGGCTTTCTCTCCCGCCCCAGAGGACGGCGAAACAGCCATGTGCCGATATGTCCGCCCTCCTGCCGGGCAAGCTCCACCACCCGTCTGGCGCACTCGCTCTGGCTCACCCGCTCCCGCCTTGCCAGCTTCACCAGCCTTTGGCGGTAGGCGTGTCGGCTGTATTCGTCCATCCCGGCATAGACTCCCGCCGGATCCTCCCGGAAGATTGTCTCCACGGCGCTGGCCTGCTCTAAAACCGTCCCCAGCTCCAGCTCCCTGAGCTTTGCAAGGCGCTGAACCTGCCCCCGGATTGCACTCCCCGCACGCTCCGTCTCGCCGCCCCGTTCAATGGCCTGCTCCAGCTCCTCCGCCGAGCGGCGCAGCAGGGAGGCGGAGGCGGAGACCAGTGCCGCAGGCAGTTGAAACAGCTCCTCCTCCATCAGCGGCGTGACAGACTGCACCCCGGTGAGAAAGGCCAGAACCCTGTCCGGCTCCAGCGCCTCCTGCTTGGTCAGAAGCATGGCCGCCCTTTGCAGCCGGAACAGTCCCCCCTGGGTATGCAGCAGGGGCAGTTTGCCGCACCGGCGCAGGCTCTGCTCGCAGCGGCGTATGCTCTCCCGCACCAGATATTGGTTGTCCAGCAGCCAGTCCAGCCCCGGACAGTCCAGCTCCTCCCGCCGCCGCCCAAGGCGTTTGCACACCCCCGCCAGCGCCCGCCTGTCGCCTGCAAGGCGCACCCTCCAAAGCCCGGTGCTGCCCAGCCCCGCCGTCTCCCAGCGCTGTGCCTCGCTGCGCCCCAGCGCCTGTAGCCTGTCCTGATCCATATCGTATCCCCTTCCATGACCGGCAGCGTCCCGCCCTGTCCGGCATTGCTTTTCGTTGTTCCGTTCCCTATTTTTCCCGCTGCTGCGGTAAAAATACGGCAAAAATGGCCTCATCGCCCTTGACAAGGCCACGAAATTGTAGTATAGTAGCGCCTTGTAAAGGGACGACGCTTTACAAGGCTGCTGAAAAGGAAGGATCGGCGTGAAGGATCAGGCGCTTCAGATGACCATGCTCTATGACTTTTACGGCGATTTGCTCACCCAGCGGCAGCGGGAGTTTTATGACCTGTACTACAACGAGGATCTCTCCCTTGCGGAGATTGCGGAAAACTACGGCATCACCCGTCAGGGTGTGCGGGACGTGATCGTCCGGGCAGAGGCGATTCTCAACGGCTTTGAGGAAAAGACCGGCATTGTCCGCCGCTTTCTCCATGTCCGTTCCACCGTGCAGGAGCTTTCGGAGCTGAACGAGGCCATTGCTCAGCACAACCGTGCCCGCTTTCGTGACCCAAAGCTGGAGCTGCTCACAAGGGAGATTGCCCGGCGGCTGAGCAGTCTGGAGGAAGAAGACCATGGCATTTGAAAGCCTGACAGAAAAACTGAATGAGGTATTCGGACGGCTGCGGGGCAAGGGTCATTTGACAGAGGATGATGTCCGCTCCGCCATGCGGGAGATCCGGCTGGCGCTTCTGGAGGCGGATGTCAGCTATAAGGTCGTCAAGGACTTTATCCGCACGGTGACGGACCGTGCCATCGGCGCAGACGTGATGGAGTCTCTGACCCCCGGCCAGATGGTGGTCAAGATTGTCAATGAAGAGCTGATCTCCCTCATGGGCGACGAGTCCGTGGGGCTGAACCTGTCCAAGGAGCCCCCCACGGTCATTATGATGGTGGGTCTTCAGGGCGCAGGTAAGACCACCAA
>CAJOOV010000267.1 GCA_905236265.1 uncultured Oscillospiraceae bacterium
CACGGGAAATGCCGTGGCGCAGTGCGCCGGCCTGACCGGTGACGCCGCCGCCGGTGACGGTGGCAACCACGTCCACCCTGCCCAGCAGATCCACCAGCGCCAGAGGCTGACGGGTGATGAGCTTCAGGGTATCCAGACCGAAATAATCATCAATATCACGGCCATTGATGGTGATGGAGCCGGTGCCGCCCTCATAGACGCGGACACGGGCGATGGAAGACTTGCGGCGGCCGGTGCCGTACACATAAGGTCTCTTGCTCTGATACATTTTCCGTTACCTCCCCTTATTCGACGACGATGGGCTTCTGAGCCTCATGGCCGTGGTCAGCGCCCTGATAGACACGCAGACGGCGCAGGGCGGCAGCACCGAGGCTGTTCTTGGGCAGCATACCCTTCACAGCCTGCTCCATGGCAAACTCAGGACGCTTTGCCATCAGGGTCTTGTACTGAATCTCCTTCAGACCGCCGGTCCAGCCGGAGTGGTGACGGTAGTACTTCTGGGTCAGCTTGTTGCCGGTGAGCACTGCCTTGTCGGCGTTGATGATAATCACGAAATCACCGGTGTCAACATGAGGGGTATAATCGGGCTTGGTCTTGCCCCGGAGAATGTCGGCGGCGGCTACTGCAGTCTTGCCCAGAGGCTTGCCTGCGGCATCAATCACATACCACTTGCGCTCGACGTTCTCTTTCTTCGCCATAAAAGTAGACATTTGAGAACCTCCAAAACTTTCTTTACGGGTAAACTGAAGCTGTATAAACTCAAAGCCGTTTGTGAGTGGGAAAGGGCACAAACAGCGCAGGTATATTTATAACACAGCAACTTTTTTCTGTCAACAGTATTTTTGATTCAGCAGGGCAAATTCTTTCAATATCTCCCTTATGCTCGCTCAGACTCTCAAATGCTCGTTTTCATTTTCTGTTTTCCGCTCAAAGCGCCAGCATACTCCATCGCAGCATCAGCAAAAGCCCCAGACCCGGTGCGCCAAGTGCCCCCAAAACCAGAGCGTGGAAGAGGTTGACGCCCAGGGAAAAGCCCAGCAGCCCCTCCAGCGGCTCCAATGCCGCCAGCACTGCGCCTCCGGCCGCTGTGCGCAGCGCCAGCTTCACGGCCTTGCCCCTGCCCCTGCAGCACAGCAGCCCGGTCAGCAGGGCAGCGGCCCATAATACTGCCTGTTCCATGATTGCACCCCCGTTTTCGGATACCTCACTATATCAAAGAGCAGGGAAAAATATTCCATACAAATTGCATGGATAGGGGAGAGGAGAGTGCGCATACTGTACTCAGCAGCCGGCTGGTGGGAGTACGGGGCAACGCCCAATCCACGACCAGAGAGAAGACGGGCGCCCCCGTGCTCTCTGTTTTTGGCGGTATTTCCGCCGCTGCTGTTGAAATAGACCGTGACCGCCCGGAGAATCGGACAACTACGGTCAAAGCCCGCCGGACAGAATGTCCGGCGGGCTTGTGATGTCTGTGCGGTTTGTGCATCAGGGGACTCATTCCTCTCCCGCAATCTCCTGCAGGTACTTGCCGTAGTCCGTCTTGCTCAGCGGCTCGGCAAGGGCGAGGAGCTGCTCTCGTGTGATCCATCCCTTGTTGTAGGCGATTTCCTCAATACAGGATACATAGAGCCCCTGACGCTTCTGGATGATGGAGACGAACCAAGAGGCGTCCTGAAGGCCGTCGAAGGTGCCGGTGTCCAGCCACGCCATGCCACGGGGGAAGCGCATGACCTTCAGCTTGCCCTGAGCGAGATAGGCGTTGTTCACCCCGGTAATCTCCAACTCTCCCCGTGGGGAGGGCTTCAGGGTCTTAGCAATCTCCACTACGCTGTTGTCATAGAAGTACAGCCCCGGAACCGCCATATTGCTCTTTGGCTTTCTGGGCTTTTCCTCCAGCGACAGGGCGTTGCCCTCTGCGTCGATCTCCACGACGCCAAACTCACGGGGGTTTCGGACGGGGTAGCCGAAGATGACGGCACCCTCCGTGATTCCGGAGGCCTTCTGCAGCGTAGAGACAAAGCCTGCGCCGTAGAACACATTGTCGCCCAGCACCAGCGCCACATGGTCATCCCCGATAAAATCGGCGCCGATGATAAACGCCTCTGCCAGCCCGTTGGGGTGCTCCTGCACGGCATACTCCAGATGCAGCCCGAACTGGCTGCCGTCCCCCAGAATCTCCTCGAATACAGGCAGGTCACGGGGGGTGGAGATAATCAGAATCTCCTGAATGCCTGCCAGCATCAGCGTGGACAGGGGATAATAGATCATGGGCTTGTCATAGATGGGCAGCGCCTGCTTTGACACGCCTCTGGTGATGGGATGGAGCCGGGTGCCGGAGCCGCCGGCGAGAATGATGCCTTTCATGCTTCGTACTCCTTATCTTTATAAATGAGAGACTAAAACACCAAGTAGAATCATGGAAATGCCGATGATCTTCCGTTTTGTGGGCTTCTCTCCCAGAAAAAGGGCGGAGAGAAGGGTAATCCACAAAAAGGAGGTGGCGGTGATGCAGGGCAGCACTGCCATGTCCATCTGCCGCAGGGCAAGGGAGTTGAGCAGCATGGAGGCGAAGAGCAGCACATAAGACGCAATCACCGGGACGTTGAGAAATTTATCCAAAAACCGGCGGGGTGCCTGATTGGCCTTTTTCTTCAACAGCACCTGAGAGGCGGAGGAGATCAGCACCGCCGCAATGGCATAGAGATAGCTACGCATCATCGGACATACTCACCACCATTCCCCCAATGATAATCCCAATGCCGATGACCTGCTGCAGGGTAATCTCCTCTCCGAAAATCAGCCCTGCCCAGAGAAAAATCAGCACATAGGTAATTCCCTTTCGGAGATAGGCTGTGGTCAGGGGCAGCTTTTCCAAAATGAGCTGCCATGCCACGGCGTAAATGCCCAGCACCGCCACGGCGCAGCCGTAGAAGAACAGATACCGGAAGCTGAGAAAGTCCTGTCTCCCTGCCAGCTTGAGAAAGACGGAGGAAAAGCTCTCGGCAAAGATAGCCGCCAGCGCCAGCAGGTAGACGTTGCGTTTGTTGTCCAGAAAGTGTTCCAGCATCACTTCACCTTGCACACGATCATCCGCAGCTTGCCGTTGGGGTCGGCGGGAATCTCGTCCATCCACTCATACTCCAGCCGGAACTCATTGTTCAGCGCCGGGGCAAACAGCTCGGTGTAGCGCCGCTCGATCTCCTCTCTGGTGAGCTTGCTGGCAGGGTCCTGAACAAGCTGCACCCGTATCGTCTCATAATCCTCCTGAATGAACCGGCTCTGTACAATGTCCAGATTGGTGGCATAGTTCACCACCACCTCGATATTGCCCCACTCGGTGACGGAGCCGTCCTTGTGGCGGATTACGTCGTTCATCCGTCCGTGGAGCTGGGTGATAAAGCGCAGGCCGTCCTTCCGATAGGACTCCATGCGGTCATAGGTGGCATAGTTGATAATGGGCAGGTCGGTTTTGAACAGGGGGGTCACCACTGCCATACCGCTGTCGGCGGGGGTGCCGTCGTCGGCGTAGATATTGACCACATGGGTATCGTTGTTCACATAGAACTCCTCCGAGCCGGGCAGGCAGACGGCGGTGGCGCCCACCTCGCTCATGCCGTAGGCGTTGAGCAGGCCGGGGCCAAGCATCTCCTTGAGCAGGTGTTCGGACTGGGTGTCCAGCATCTCGCTGATGGGGCAGTAGAGCTTGGGCTGCCACAGGGGGACGTTGTTCTCCTTGGCATACTTGGAGATACGCACCAGCACATTCTTGTGGGTGTAGAGGAAGTCCGGCTTGTAGGCGTTAATCTCCGCCACAAGCTGTTCACTGGGCACCCGCTGCTTGATGGAGTCGCTCATTTCCTTCCAGCGGGTATCCACCAGCCGCTGAACCAGCGTCTTTTTGCCGCCGGTGGTGGTGTGCAGGGAGTTGGGCCGGTGCAGGTTCTTCTCAATCACCGGCTTATACCCTGCGCACATCAGCACACGCAGCCAGTTGGCGTGAACGGCGGCGTTCTCTCTGGGGGAGAAGAGGGTGCGCAGGGGCTTTCCCGTGGAGCCGCTGGTGGGGTTCACATGCCAGAGCCGGTATTTCTCCGGATTGCCCGCAAGCTCCTCGTCAGACCAGTCCCGCAGCTCCTCCTTCGTGAGAATGGGGAATTTGTAGAGGTCTTCGGCGCAGTGGTAGTCGGCGGGAGTGGTGCCGCTGGACTCGAATCTGGCACGGTAGAAGGGGATGTCATAGGCGCGCAGCATGAGCTGGTGAATCAGCTTATCCTGCTTTGCCTTGATTTTTTTCAAATCTCTGGGGGGCTTTTTGTCCAGTCCAGCCAAAATCTGAACCATCAGCAGGTTTTCCATCCTGCGGTCGGACGCATAAGACATGTTCCTTTTACCTCCTTATTCCAGAACCACGTTGACCTGAGCCATAGCCCGTTCCATGACCTGCTTTGCCTCCTCCACGGTGTCGCCCACGGTGACGATCATGCCGAAGCGGTCTGGACCCTTGCGGAACTTGCGCACGCTGTCCCCCGGCTCCACATCAAAGCTGAGGCTGATAATGCGCTCATCCGGCGTGACGGCGGAGGTGTCGATCTCCTTCACCCTGCCGCTGCGCTGGGAGCAGAAGAGCATGGTCACATTGGGCTGGGGATGCTCCAGCACGGGGGTGAAGTCCACCTCCTCGCCCATACAGAGCTGAATGATCTTTTCGTAGTAGTCAAAGCCGTAGTACAGGCTGGTCATCTCCACCAGACCGGTGGCGCCGGCTCTTGCGCCGATCTCCAGCACATAGGTCTTGCCCTCGCAGAGGATGAAATCCGCATTGATGGCGCAGTTGTCGATGCCCAGCGCCCCTACAGCAAGGGTGAGCTGCCGCTTGCAGTCCTCAATGATTTCGTCCCCGATCTCATAGGGGGCAAAGTGTCCGATGGGCACGCCGGTGTCTCCCTGAAACACATAGTCCCCGTGGGGGAGGATGAACTTCAGCTCCCCGTTTTTCACGCAGGCCTGAGCGCCGAACTCGCTGCCGGTGAGGTATTTCTCCACCAGATAATGGTCAGAGCGGGTGTTGTCCCGCACGGCCTTCACCGCATAGGGAATCTCCTCCGCCCGGTTTACCTTGGTAATCCCCCGGCTGCCGGAGGAGTCCACCGCCTTGAAGATGACGGGATAGCCGATGCGCTCACAGACCTGAACGGGGTTGCTGTCGCTGATGTCCACATACTCATAATAGGCGGTGCGCACGCCGTTTTCACGAAACGCATCCTTCATCAGCAGCTTATCCTGCGCCCGCACAGCGGCCTGCTCTGCGGGGCCGGTCAGTCCCAGACGGTCACACAGCTTTCCCTGCGCCGGGATGCAGACATCCGTGCCGCTGACGCACACGCCGCTGATGCCCTCGGCCAGGGCGATCTCCTCCAGCTTGTCTGCGTCGGTGGTGTCCACATAGTACACCTTGTCAGCCAGCGCAAAGCCGGGGTATTTTCCGGGGATGCTTGCCACAATGGTGTAGTATCCCAGCTTCTTTGCCGTGGTAATCAGGGGCACCTGGTAGATACCGGCGCCTAATATCAGAATCTTTTTCATCTCAATCGGCCTCCTTATCCTGACCGTCGCCCAGATTATAGGTTTTTCGCACCACAAACTGGGGTGCGTTGTTGATACAGATATAGATGCGCCCGATATACTCGCCGATGATGCCCAAAAGCAGCATAATCATGCCCCCCAGAAACAGCATGGTTGCCATCAGCGAGCTGTAGCCCGCAGCCACCATAGGCCGCAGCAGCCGGTGGATGATTGTCCACACGCCGTAGAGAAAGCCAATCAGGGCGGTGATAAATCCGGCGTAGACGGCAATGCGCAGGGGCTTGATGGAGAAGGAGGTAAAGGCGTTGAGCAGCAGCGCAAGGGACTTGCGCAAGGTATAGTGCCCCTGTCCGATGGTGCGCTCCCGATCCTCCATCACCACATTCACCAGCCGGGAGGTGGCCTGAAACATCAGCCCGGAGACATAGGGATAGGGATTGGGGTACTTGATGACCTGCAGGCAGATGAACCGGCGCATCACGGCGAAGTTGGAAAAGTGGAGCTCACGGGGCTTGCCCAGAAGCCATGTGGAGCCTACATCATTCACCCAGCTGCCCAGATTCTTGATGCCGCTCTCTTTTTTCTTTACATACTTGGCGATGGCCACGTCCGCCTCGTCCCGCTCCAGCGGGGCAAGCAAATCCCAGAAGCGGTCCATGGGGCATTGACAGTCGTCGTCCAGACAGACCACATAATCCCCCTTGACCATGTGGTAGCCCGCCATGAGGGCGCTGTGCCGTCCGCTGTTTTTCGCAAGGTCAACCACCTTGACTTTGTAGTCTTGCTGCGCCTGAGCGATCAGTACGGACAGCACGTTGTCCGGGGAACAGTCGTTGACGGCCACAATCTCGTAATCGTATTCAGGACGCTGGGCAACGGTATCCCGGATCTCCTGAATCACCAGCGCAACAGAGTGCTCGCTGGCATAGCAGGGGATGACAAAGCTGATGAGTTTCTGTTTCTCTTCCATAATATGCTCCGTATGACGGACTCAGCACTGATTCGTGCCGGTGCCCAGCTGAATGACATAGATGATGCCTGAGATCAGGTGCAGCGCCAGCAGCGTCCATCCGACGCAGGCGGTGATCCTGTAGGCACGGGGGGAGAGCTCCTCGTCGTGCATCATGCGCAGGAACTTCTTCATGGCGGCAAACCAGATCACCGTGGTGGCGATACAGTAGCCCCAGCTGAAGTTGCCGTGCCAGCGGCGGGAGCCGGTCTCTGCCAGCAGCGCCTTCATCAGCGTGCCGGAGGCGAGAATGGCCACGGACAGGGGAGACTCTGCGCTCTTGCCGTAGCTGCGCCAGTCCGCCACAAAGACAAACAGAGGGAAGGCCAGCAGCAGCAGGGTGGAGAAGGGAATGCTGTCCGTATAATGCTTCCAGACCACAAAGGGGGCAATCTCCACGCTGGAGCCGCCGCCCTCTCCGGACAGGAAGGTGTGGAAGAACATCATACAGGTGAGCAGAGCGCCGGGGACAAAGGCAGCGGCCAGCTTCAGGGAGAAGAGGAAGGACTGCCCCTTGCTGCGAATCAGGTCGATCACCATGAGAATGCCCAGTCCCGGCACCAGCACCTGAAAGAAGCTGGGCTTGGCATAGACGCTGAACATAATCGCAACGGCGTATAGCACCGCCTCCCCCCGGCTGTAGTACACCGTTTTGGCATACCTGCCGGAGCTGTCCCGGAGACGGTTATAGAACATCACCGTCATGGCAAACAGCAGGATGGCAAAAGGCTTCACCATGATCTGGGTGGGGCTGTGCCACGGATTGGGGGAGCTGCTGCCCATGTAGATCTTGGAGCTGTACCAAGGGGCATAGATGGCGGAGACCAGCGACAGGGCAAAGCAGGACAGGGGAATCGCCCCCGCACCCAGCCCGGCATCCTCCCGCTCCATGATCTCACAGGAGACAAAGAAGGTGGCGGTATAGGCGGCGGCAGTGACGATGCAGGCGGCGTCGTTCCGGTTCATCCCCGGCACATGCGCCCCCAGACGCACCAGCGTATGCCACAAAAAGTCCTGTCCGGTGAGGTATTTGACCACGATTTCCTTCAGGCTGTAGTCAAAGGAGAACCTGATATGGGAACGCAGGTCGGAATAGGTGCAGTCATAGATGCTGTGGGTGGCCAGAAAATAGCACAGGCAGAACAAAAGCGTACCCAGCATACACTTGAGCATCAGATCCAAACGGGAGCGGTTCTCCGGCGGGTTCAGCCGGGTATATTCACCGTATTTCAAAACAGTCCCTCCCAAACGCTTACTGCTCACGCCCGAAGAAGGCGAAAATGGCACGAATGACCTGCTGACGATCCTCTGCTGAGAGGCCGTAATACATGGGCAGGCGGGTCAGGCGGTTGCTCTCCGATGTGGTGTAGACATCCTCACCGTGGAACCGTCCCAGCGCCTCCCCGGCGGGGGCGGAGTGCAGGGGGACATAGTGGAAGGTGGAGGTAATGCCCCGTTCCTTCAGGAAGGCGATAAAGGCAGTGCGCTGCTCCAGATTTGCCAGCTTTACGGCGAACATATGGGCATTGTGGCCGCACTCGCCGGGAATCTGCAAAAAGGACAGCAGCCCCTCCTGCTCCAGAGGCGCAAGGCTCTGGCGGTAATCGTTCCAGCTGGCAAGGCGGTTCTCGTTGACCTGCTCGGCCACCTCCAGCTGAGCCAGCAGATGGGCGGCGTTGAGTTCACTGGGGAGGTAGGAGGAGCCGGGCTCCACCCATGTGTATTTATCCACCTGTCCCCGGAGGAAACGGGAGCGGTTTGTACCCTTTTCCCGAATGATTTCCGCCTTTTCCACCAGAGCGGGGTCGTTAATCAGAACAGCGCCCCCCTCGCCCATGGAGTAGTTCTTCGTCTCGTGGAAGGAATAGCAGCCAATGTCCCCCATGGAGCCCAGCGCCCTTCCCTTATAGGTTGACATGACGCCCTGAGCGGCATCCTCCACCACACGCAGACCATGGCGGCGGGCGATGTCCATCACCGTGTCCATCTCGCAGCCGATACCGGCGTAGTGAACCACGCAGATGACACGGGTGCGCTCCGTGATGGCGGCCTCGATTTTCGTCTCGTCGATGTTCATGGTGTCCGGACGGATGTCTACAAACACCGGAACCGCACCCCGCAGCACAAAGGCGTTGGCGGTGGAGGAGAAGGTAAAGGAGGGGAGGATCACCTCGTCGCCTGGGTGCAGGTCACAGAGCATGGCGGCAAGCTCCAGCGCATCCGTGCCGGAGTTGCACAGCAGCGCCTTGCAGGTGCCGGTGCGCTGCTCAAGCCACTGGTGGCACTGCTTTGTAAACGGGCCGTCGCCGCAGAGCTTGTGGTTGACCAGCACCGCCTGAGCCATATAGTCCAGCTCTTTTCCCGTATAGGGGGGAATGTTAAAGGGAATCTGTTTCATCATGACACCTCTTCAGTGTTTTTAGTATTTTTGCGCCGTCTGGCAGCGTTTATCAAAGCGTACACCCCAAGTCCCGCCGCAGCGGCGCCGGTGACGGCGGCGCCTGTGCGCAGGCCGGGCATCTCATAGCGCAGGAGGATGCTGTGTTCTCCTGCGTCCAGCATCAGCCCCATATACAGGGCGTTGACCTCCAGCAGCTGCGCCGGCTGTCCGTCCACCGTGGCGCTCCAGCCGCCGATATGGGGGATGGTGAGAACCAGAAGCCGGGGCTGGGTCAGGGAGATGGAGCCGCTCACCTGATCGGTGCCCTCCCTGACGTTTTCCAGTACGGCCTCTCCCCGCTCTGTCACGTCCCTGACGTAATCCGACATGGGCAGCGCCTGCACGGACAGGTCAAAGGTATATACACCCTTGCCGGTGAAGTTGATCTCGGCGGTGTGCTCCCCCTCCGGGAGAGCGCCCATATTGAAGGCCACGCCCTCTCTTTGGAAGTAGTGGATGGAGTTGGCCACAAAGAGGGAGGTCTTGCGCTCTTTTCCGTCACAGGACACAATGATGTCCGTGCGGTGGTTGCCCTCCAGTCCCTGCAGATA
>CAJOOV010000268.1 GCA_905236265.1 uncultured Oscillospiraceae bacterium
CCGTTCTTTTCCACAAATTCAAACCTGTTTTCCATATCAAGTACCTCCATAAATCCCGCTTTTGCGGTATACTGACAAATCTTAAGCAGTCGCACCTGACATCTAAACGGCCTGCTCAACCCTCCGACCGGAACAGTTGATATGTTCTGACTGAGCGATTTTTGCGGTCAAATCTGCTCGCTGCCTCTGACAGCCTGATGCCCGAAAATCCTGGAAATACGGCACTGTTTCGGCGGTCAGTCCTTTACCTGTGACATCAATACCACCGTCTCCACATGCCCCGTCCCCGGAAACAAATCCACCGCCTCCGCCAGCGTGGCGCAATAGCCCAGAGCCTGAAACCGCTTCAAATCTCTTGCCAGCGTCTCCGGGTCGCAGGACACATATACAATCCGCTCCGGGGTCATCTCAGCCATAGAATCAATCACCTCCGGCGCAAGCCCCTTCCGGGGCGGGTCTACACAGATGACATCCGGGCGAAGTCCTCTTGCGGAGAACGCTGAGGCCGCAGCCTTTGCGTCTGCACAGAGAAACTCCACATTGTCAAAGCCGTTGCGCACCGCATTTGCCTTTGCGTCCTCAATCGCCTCCGGCACGATCTCTACTCCGATCACATGCTTCGCCCTGCCTGCCATCACCAGCGTAATCGTACCCGTTCCACAGTACAGATCCACCACAGTTTCCTCTCCGGTCAGACCGGCAAATTCCACTGCCCGCCGGTACAGCACCTCCGCCTGCGCCCGGTTTACCTGAAAGAAGGAGGGGACGCTGAGGCGGAAGCGCAGACCGCACAAGGTGTCATAGAGCGTATCACTGCCCCAGATGGTGCGATAGCTGTCCCCCAGAATGACATTGGTATCCCGTGTGTTGCAGTTGAGCACCAGCCCGGAGAGGGAGGGAACCGCCTCCCGCATAGCATCCGCCAGCGCCTGCTCATGGGGGAGGGCGGTAGCGTTCACCACCACACAGGCAAGCACCTCCCCCTCAGCGTTGACCCGGCAGTACAGATGACGAACCAGACCGGTTCTGCTTCGCTCATCGTATGGAGGCACCTGATACCGCTGCATCCATGCCTTCAACGCCCGCCCGGCACGGTTGCAGGACTCCGGCTGCAGCCTGCAATTCTCCGCATCCATCACGTCATGGCTTCGGGCGCGGTAAAAGCCCAGCTTCACGCTGCTTTCAAGGCTTCCGCCCACCGGGAACTGCACCTTATTCCGGTATCCGCAGGTCTGCTGGGCCGGATGAATGCACTGTGTCCTCAAAGAAAGCCCTCCAATGCGTGCAAGGGCGTCGTCCACCCGCTGCTGCTTCAATCGAAGCTCCTCCTGATAGGTGCAGTGGCGAAGCTGGCAGCCGCCGCATTTGGGATAGATGTCACAGTCCGGGGACACTCTGGCAGGGGAGGGGGCAAGCACCTGCAGTATCCGTGCCCAAGCGCAGTGCTTTGTGACCTTCATCAGTGAAATGCGGCATACCTCCCCCTCCAGAGCCCCCCGCACAAAAACGGTCAGCCCGTCCGGCAGATGGCAGACCCCATCCCCCTGAGCGGTGGCGGAGGTAATTGTGACGGTTTCAACAGCATTTTTCACGGCTTGGGACATGATTGCTTCCTCCATCGGTTCAAAACTACTGTCATTATACTGAATACTGCATCATTGCGCAAGAGCGCCGCTGTGCTTTTCTGGTCATTTTGTCATAAATTGTTTACGATTCTCGGGCAAAATATTTTCATCTGCCACTTTTATCCACCCCGTTGTTATGCTATAATGCCCTTGTATGCACACAGGAGTTCATTCCCAGAGAAAGGAAGTATTACTTTGGGCTTATTCAGTAAGTTATTTGGCACCCCCTCTCAACGGGAGGTGAAGAAGATCACCCCGCTGGTGGACAGAATCGAGGCCTTGGAGGACGAGTACAAAGCGCTCTCTGACGAGCAGCTTCGCAGCAAGACCGACGAGGTCAAGACCCGCTATGCCGGGGGGGAATCTCTGGACGACCTGCTGCCCGAGGCGTTTGCCGCCGTGCGTGAGGCATCCCATCGTGTCATCGGCCTTCGCCCCTACCGGGTGCAGCTCATCGGCGGCATTATCCTGCATCAGGGCAGAATCGCAGAGATGAAGACCGGCGAGGGCAAGACCCTTGTGGCAACGCTCCCCGCCTATCTGAACGCCCTCACCGGCGAGGGTGTCCACATCGTCACCGTCAACGACTATCTTGCCAAGCGTGACTCCGAGTGGATGGGCAAGGTATACCGCTTCATGGGGCTGAAGGTGGGTCTGATCGTCCACGGCCTGACCGGCGACCAGCGCCGCGCCGCCTACGCCGCGGACATCACCTACGGCACCAACAACGAGATGGGCTTTGACTATCTGCGGGACAACATGGCCATATACAAGCAGAGCATGGTGCAGCGGGGCCATGTGTTCGCCATTGTGGACGAGGTGGACTCCATTTTGATCGACGAGGCCCGCACCCCCCTCATCATCTCCGGGCAGAGCGACGAGAGCACCGACCTGTACCGCCAGGTGGACGACTTTGTCTCCCGGCTGCGGCGGCAGGTTTACGCCTCCATCGACGAAAAGGCCGAGGAGGAGGACGACGTGGATTACGACTACGTGGTGGACGAGAAGGCCCGCTCCGCCACGCTGACC
>CAJOOV010000269.1 GCA_905236265.1 uncultured Oscillospiraceae bacterium
CAATGAGGGGGCTGTCAGCGAAGCTGACTGGGGGAGCCCCCCGCACCACACAAACAGAACGATTTCACCGGGCGCACACTGTGCGCCTTACTTTTTTACATCTGATTTCCAGAAAAAGCCTTTCATATCAGTGTTCCCGGAACCAACACCTTTGATTTCTCACGTTCAATCAATTTCTTTCAAAATCTTGCACAAACCTGACTGAAGATGATTGATTTTTGAAAATCTTCTGGTATACTATTTTTCATAGAAGGTTGATAACATGATTGCAGAGAGACGATACGAACTGATTTTAGATGTCCTCCACCGCCAGCGCTCCGCCACGGTACAGCAGCTCGCCAGAGAGCTGGGCACCAGCGAATCCACAGTGCGCCGGGATCTCATTGAGCTGGACCGTCAGGGCTGGCTGAGCAGGGTCCACGGCGGGGCGGCGCTGAAGCGGCAGAGCCTCTCCGCCGGGGAGCCGGACATGGACACCAAGCAGGCGCTGTTCCTCCCGGAGAAGCAGGCCATCGGGAAATACGCCGCCGGGATGATCCGCCGGGGCGAGGTCGTGTTCATCGACGCAGGCTCCACCACCCTCCAATTGGTCAACGCCATTGCCGGGGAGGCGCTGGGCGCAGTCTATGTGACCAACGGTATGCCCCATGCCCGGCTTTTGTGCCGCCGGGGCTGTACGGTCTATGTCCCCTCCGGTCAGGTGCTCCAGCGCACGGAGGCCATTGTGGGCGTCAGCGCCCTGAGCTGTCTCAACGGCTATAACTTCACCAAGGCCTTTCTGGGGGTGAACGGCATCTCTCCTGACCACGGCTTTACCACCCCCGGCATTGAGGAGCGGGAGCTGAAGCGCGCCGCCGTGCAAAACGCCGGAGAGTGCTGGTTTCTGGCTGACGAGAGCAAGTTCGATCAGGTCTGCACCGCCCAGATCTGCGCCCTGAGCCGGGCAGGGATTATCACCAACCGGCTGCCCAGCCCCGCCTACCGCAGCCGTACAACCATTCAGGAGGTCGAAGCGCTATGATTTACACTGTCACATTCAATCCGGCCATTGACTATGTGGTGCATCTGGACGGCTCCTTCCGTCCGGGGGACATCAACCGCAACGTGAGCGAGGAGTACCAGTTCGGCGGCAAGGGCATCAACGTGTCCAATGTGCTGAAAACGCTGGGCTTTGACACGGTGGCGCTGGGCTTTGTGGCCGGGTTCACCGGGGACGGGCTGGAAAACGGCCTGCGGGAGATGGGGCTTGCCACGGACTTCATCCATGTGAAGGAGGGCATGACCCGCATCAACGTGAAGATCAAGGCCGCCGAGGAGAGCGAGATCAACGGCATCGGCCCCGTCATCACCGACGCCGACATGGCGCAGCTCACGGCGCAGCTGGACGGCATCACCGCCGGGGACGTTCTGGTCTTCTCCGGCTCCATTCCCGCCTGCCTGCCCAGCGACACCTATGAAAAGCTGATGGCACACCTGCAGGGCAGGGGCATCTCCATCGCCGTGGATGCCACCCGTGACCTGCTGGTGAACGTGCTGAAATACCATCCCTTCCTCATCAAGCCCAACAACCACGAGCTGGGCGAGATCTTCGGCAGGGTGCTGAAGACGGACGAGGAGATCATCGAATGCGCCGCAAAGCTGCAGGAGATGGGCGGGCGGAATATCCTCATCTCCATGGCAGGGGACGGGGCGATCCTGCTGGACGAAAAGGGGGGCAGCCACCGCATCGGCTGTCCCAAGGGGAAGGTGCTCAACAGCGTGGGCGCCGGAGACTCCATGGTGGCAGGCTTCCTCGCCGGGTATCTCAGCACCGGGGACTATGACTACGCCCTGAAGCTGGGCACCGCCACCGGCAGCGCCACGGCCTTCTCTCTGGGTCTGGCAGAGAAGCGCCTGATTGACCAATTGCTGGCCACGCTGTAACCACCGTTCAATTGCGCAGCCAGCAGCGGCTGTGTGTTGATAGAGTAAATCAATGCAAAGGAGAAAAGAGTATGCGTTTGATTGAATTGTTCAGCCGGGAGGCCACCGCCATCGGCGTGAGCGCACCGGACAAGGACGCAGTGATCGACCGTCTGGTTGACCTGCAGTTCACCCATGGAAACATCACCGACAAAGCAGCCTATAAAAAGGCCATCTACGCCCGTGAGGAGGAGTTCTCCACCTATGTGGGCAACGGCATTGTGGTGCCCCACGCCAAGACCCCTGTGGTGGTCAGACCCTCTCTGGCCGTGGTGCGTCTGGCAGAGCCCATCCAGTACAACCCTGACGACGACGAGAAGAGCGACCTGTTCTTTATGATCGCCGCCCCCATGAACGGCGATCTGCATGTGGACATCCTCGCCCGGCTGATGACCATGCTGGCAGAGGACGACTTTGTGGCAAAGCTCCGCCTGACCAAGAACCCCGGCGAGTTTCTGGACCTTCTGGATCAGGAGGAGGAGATGCGCTTCGGGGAGGAGAGCTTCACCCAGCAGAAGATCACTGACGACCATTACCGTATCCTCTGCGTCACCGCCTGCCCCACCGGCATTGCCCACACCTTTATGGCCGCTGAGAACCTGCAAAAGGCAGGCACCGCCATGGGTCTTGCCACCAAGGTGGAGACCAACGGCTCCGGCGGGGCGAAGAACGTGCTCACCGCCGAGGAGATCGCCCAGTGCGACGGCATTGTCATTGCTGCGGACAAAAACGTGGAGATGGCACGCTTTGACGGCAAGCCCGTGGTCATCACCCGTGTGGCCGACGGCATCCACAAGCCCAACGAGCTGATTCAGCAGATTGTGGACGGCACCGCCCCCATCTATCACCACAAGGGCGGCGCTCCCGCTGCCTCCGGCGGCAGCGCCGCAGGCGGCATATACAAGCACCTGATGAACGGCATCTCCCACATGCTGCCCTTCGTGGTAGGCGGCGGCATCCTCATCGCCCTGTCCTTCCTGCTGGACGACTACAGCATTGACCCCTCCAACTTCGGCATGAACACCCCTCTGGCCGCCTTCTTCAAGAGCGTGGGCGGCGAGGCCTTCGGCTTCATGCTCCCCGTCCTCTCCGGCTTTATCGCCATGTCCATCGCTGACCGTCCGGGTCTTGCCGTGGGCTTTGTAGGCGGCGCTCTGGCCTCCAGCGGCCTGTCCTTCTCCTCCATCTTCTCCGGCGCTGCCGCCGTGCCCTCCGGCTTCCTGGGCGCAATGCTGGCCGGCTTTGTGGCGGGCTATCTGGTGCTGTTTTTGGAGAACGTCACGGAAAAGCTCCCCGCCAGCCTGAACGGCATCCGCCCCATGCTGATCTATCCCTTCTGCGGCACCCTGTGCATCGGCATTGTCCTGTGCGCCATCAACCCCATTATGGGCGCCATTAACACCGGCATTGCCGCCCTGCTCAACTCCATGGGTTCTGCCTCCGCTATCCTGCTGGGCGCAGTGGTGGGCGGCATGATGAGCGTGGACATGGGCGGCCCGGTGAACAAGGCTGCCTACGCCTTCGGCATCGCCGCTCTGGAATCCGGCAACTACGGCGTCATGGCCGCCGTCATGGTGGGCGGCATGGTTCCCCCCATTGTCATCGCCCTGTCCACCACCCTCTTCGGGCGTAAGAAGTGGACGGAGGAGGAGCGCAACAACGGCATCGTGAACTATATCATGGGTCTGTGCTTCATCTCCGAGGGCGCTATCCCCTACGCCGCCGGCGACCCCGGCCGTGTCCTCCCCTCCTGCATCGTGGGCTCCGCCATCTCCGGCGCTCTGTCCATGGCCTTCGGCTGCACCCTCATGGCTCCTCACGGCGGCATCTTCGTCTTCCCCACCGTGGGCAACCCGCTGATGTACATTGTGGCGCTGGTGGTCGGCTCCGTGGTGGGCGCACTGATGCTCACTGCGCTGAAGAAGGACATCCAGTAATTGCAACCCCTCCCCGGCGGGAACGCCGGGGAGAACAAAAAATGCGTATGCGCCCCGGAACGTGGGTGGCATACGCACTTTTGCTGTTTGTGGGCGAGAGGGGGGTACTCCCTCCGCCCCTTCGGGGGGGCTCCCTCCGCCCCTGCGGGGGGACTCCCTCCGCCCCTGCGG
>CAJOOV010000270.1 GCA_905236265.1 uncultured Oscillospiraceae bacterium
CAGCATCCCGCCGCACTCCGGGCAGCGGTCATAATATCCTTTCATTCGCCCTCCAACTCCTCTCTCAGCACCTGTGCAAACGCTCTCAGCGCCTGTCCCCGGTGGGAGACGGCGTTCTTCTCCTCCGGCGTAAGCTGGGCAAAGGTCTTTTTCAGCCTCGGCACAAAGAACACCGGGTCATAGCCGAAGCCGTCCTCCCCCATAGGGGCATAGGCCACCGTGCCGTCGCAGCGCCCGTGAGCGGTCAGCTCCCTGCCGTCGGGGAAAACACAGGAGATGGCCGTTTCAAAGTGGCAGGCTCTCGTCCCCGCTCCCCGCATATTGTTCAGCAGCAGCCGGTATCTGCCCTCGTCGTCCAGTCCCTCGCCGCCGTAGCGGGCGGTGTAGACCCCCGGCGCACCGTTCAGGGCATCCACGCACAGGCCGGAGTCGTCAGCAATGGCGGGAAGGCCGCTGGCGGCGCACACCGCCTGCGCCTTCAGCCGGGCATTCTCGGCAAAGGTGGTGCCGTTTTCCTCCACCTCCACGGAAATGCCAAGCCGGGACTGCAGCACGACCTCCACGCCCAGCGCCTGCAAAACCGCCTGCATCTCCCTCAGCTTCCCCGGATTGCGGCTTGCCAGTACAAATCTCATGGCTCAGACCTCCGGCCGGGTGCGCTTGCCCAGCTCGATTGCCTCGTTCTGCTTCTCCATCAGCTCGTGAATCCCCTTTGTGCAAAGGCGGACCAGCTTTTGCTGCTCCTCAATGTCGAAGGCTCTGCCCTCGCCGGTGCCCTGAATCTCCACCAGCCGGTCGCCCTCCGTCATCACCACGTTCAGATCCACCATGGCGGAGGAGTCCTCCTCATAGCGCAGATCCAGCAGCAGGGCGTTTTCCACGATTCCCGCAGACACCGCCGCAACCTGATGGACAACGGGATTCTCCTTCAGGTAGCCGTTTTTCACCAGCAGCTCACAGGCCAGCGCCAGCGCCACATAGCCCCCGGTGATGGAGGCGGTACGGGTGCCTCCGTCCCCCTGCAGCACGTCGCAGTCCACCGTGATCTGGTAGCCCGCCAGCTTCTTCATATCCACCGCCGCCCGCAGGGAGCGGCCAATGAGCCGCTGGATCTCCGCAGAGCGCCCGGAGAGCTTCAGCTTGCTCACGTCCCGGCGGGAGCGCTCCCGGTTGGCACGGGGGAGCATATTGTACTCCGCCGTCACCCAGCCCTCCCCCATGGGCACATGGGGCGGCACTCTGTCCTCCACCGAGGCGGTGACATATACATGGCTGTCCCCGCACTTTATCAGGCAGCTCCCCTCTGCAAACCGGTTCACATTGGGAATGATCTCCACCCTCCGCAGCTCGTCCTTTGCCCGCTGGTCAATCCGCTTCATCTCGCTCCTCCTCAGATAAACGCCTTCACAAACTCGTCGGCATCGAAGTATCTCAGATCGTCAATGCCCTCCCCTACGCCTGCAAACTTCACCGGAAGCCCCAGCTCCTGGGCAATGGCAATGGCTATGCCTCCCTTGGCGGTGCCGTCCAGCTTGGTGAGCACAATGCCGGTAATGCCGCAGGACTCCTTGAACTGCTTTGCCTGATTCAGCCCGTTCTGCCCGGTGGTGGCATCCAGCACCAGCAGCGTCTCCTTGGAGCAGATGGGGCACTCCCGCTTAATCACCCGGTCGATCTTGTTCAGCTCGTTCATCAGGTTGGTCTTGTTGTGCAGCCGTCCGGCGGTGTCCACCAGCACTACGTCGGTAAAGCGGGCATTTGCGGCGTTGATGGCGTCAAACACCACAGCCGCCGGGTCTGCCCCCTCCCCCTGCTTCACGATCTCCACGCCGCAGCGCTCCGCCCAGATGGTGAGCTGCTCCGCAGCGGCGGCACGGAAGGTGTCGGCGGCGGCAAACATCACTTTCTTGCCCTCCTGCTTCAGGATATTGCCGATCTTGCCGATGGTCGTGGTCTTGCCCACGCCGTTGACGCCGATAAAGAGGACGATGGAGGGCTGAGAGTAGAGAATCAGCCGCTTGTCCCCCACGTTCAGCATCTCCGCCAGAATGCCCCGCAGAACCTCCTTGGCCTTTTCCATGTCGCCGATCTTGTTTTCGGTGCAGTGGGTGCGAAGCTGCTCCACCGCCTTGGAGGCGGGGCCATAGCCCATGTCGGAGAGGATCAGCCTGTCCTCCAGCTCCTCATAGAAATCATCCGTCAGGGCGGTGTAGGTGTTGAAAATATTGATCTTCTTCAGCTTATCAAAAAATCCCATA
>CAJOOV010000271.1 GCA_905236265.1 uncultured Oscillospiraceae bacterium
AAGGCCGCTTGCAGCGAGGCGTCAGCCGATGCCTTGACATTGGCTGATGGGTATGCTACCCATCCCACAGAAATTGTGATTGACCCTTTGTCATTCCAGCGTGATGGCAACATCTCCATTGCTGAGCAGCTCACTCATTTCCGTTTGCGGCAAAGAAATATGTCCCAGCCTTGTATAGCTCCAGGAATTGGAGCCGTAAAAGATCACAATCTGGTTTCCGGAGTAAAGAACAATATCTCCGCAGCTTGTGTCGGTCTGCAGGTCATCACGCACAATACTCTGTCCGATGGGTCCGACTTGCTCAAACCCGCCATACATGGACATCTGAATCGTAACAGGGCATAACTCCCGAAGCGCCTCCACGGACGCATTTTCTTCCCACGTTACAGGAACCTCTGTTTCACCAATCAATAAACGCATCGTATCCTCCAATCCGGCATTCTCTGCCTCAGGTGATTTTTCTTCTATGGATGCTGTTTCTTCAGCAGCTTGTGTTTCAGCATTCGGCGCTGTTTCCTCAGAAGTGTCTGCAGCTTCTGTCCGCTGCGGTTCCTCTTCGGATATGTCCACAGACACTTCACGCTCTGCCTGCGCTGGCATGGGCTGGCCATCGGCCGGGCTGTCCGCTTGCGCCGCACAGCCGGAGAGCATCAGCAGCATAGCGGTCATCACAGCAGCAAGGATTCTCATGAAATCTTACCCCCTATATGGCTCTTCCAGGGACAACTCAAATACGGTCTTTTGGGGAAGCGTCTGAATCAGGCAATTGTCTTCCTCCGGGAGGTGTGCCACGATCATCTGACGATAGGACGCAGACTGCTCTTCACCGCCGTAGCGGATTGCAAAATACCCGCCGGAGAGGTTAATGTCCCCGTTCTTCCAGCCGTCCTGCATTTCGCTCTCATCCAGAGCGCCGTCTTTACACGGGCAGCAATAATCAATGCCAGAATCAAAACCTGTCACTGTCATGGGCAGGCGGTTCATGAAGTCCCGTGCCGCCATAGTGTTGTTCATTTTCGCCTTGACCGTCACTTCTCCAGAGGAAATCACCAGTCTGGCAGCATTGTGATCGTCCGGGTCAGTGAGGGCAGCTCCTGCCGAGGTCAGCCGTGTCAGCAATTCCTCCGACTGATTCTCCCTCCCGGCCGCTGTAAAGACACCCATATCCTCCAGATGGAGATAGTCGATGAACGAGCTTCGATAAGCGAAGATTGCCCCGTCATAGACCCCCTTGTCTCCGGAGGAGAGCAGCAGCGCCGCCTTTCTCAGCTTCTTTGGATACCCCGGCGCATAGATGCGGTTGATAGCACACTGCAATTGACCGGAAAAGCCGTGGTAGTAGATCGGAGAGGCCAAAACAATCATGTCCGCCTGGTCTAAAGCAGGATAAATCTTCTGCATATCATCCTGCTGAACGCAGGTGCGAAACGCCTTGGTATGGCAGTACTCGCAGGCAAGACAGCCCTTAATATTCATGCGGCACACATCAAAGACTGTTACAGTATGCCCGGCACGCTCCGCACCTGTTTGATAAGCTGTAATCATGGCCGCCGTGTTGCCCTTTGGTCTTGGACTGCCGTTTAACACGAGAATCTTCATTTCAGATACTCCTCTCTGCCGCAAGGGCGATGCCAAAATGGTTCACAAAATCCGGCATCCAGCAGATTTCACTTCACTGCATTCTCAGGGCTCAAAGGCAATTCCCTCTCGCAGTTTTCTCTGTGTCTCCATTATAGCCGCTGGGCATGGCTTTTGCTAATAGATATACCGAATGACATGATATGCCCAATCAGAATATCAGGAAGCTCTGACAGCAGTATGCGATCTCTTCTGAGGACTGTCGGATCGTCTCGCCCCGATTCACATAGTCCAAAAAGTCAGTAAGTTCCATTTTCATTCCCTCACTTGAAAGATGGGCAAGGAGCATTTTTCCAGCTGTAGAGAAAAGACTGCTCAGACGCTGCCGCCTGATCTAATCAGTGATTCCTATCGTATACCACCTAACTTGAAAATACTGCGTCAACAGTAACCCAATGTCCGCCTGCACAGTTCCAGCGGAGATACCCTGAACGTTTACAGCGCACTGGACAAGGGCGTTGCCGATTTCGGAATGATATTTGAGCATCCCAACCCGGAAACCTACGAGTTTCTGACCCTGCCGGAGGAGGACAGGTTTGGGGTGCTGATGCGTCAGGATGCGGCCCTTGCCCGGAAAACGGTGATTACAGCGGAGGATCTGGCAGAGCAGCCCCTGATCGTACAGCGTGTTATGCTGAACATGGCAAAGCAGACCGACTGGGATCGGGATTACCGAAAAAGGGCGAAGGTTGCAGGCAGCGAGCACATCCGATATGTGGGCAACCGGGCAGAGGAATGGAGAACGCCTCTCTCAAAGGCCAAAATCGCAGGAAGCTACAGCCTGCTGTTCAACGCCTCCCTCATGGTGCGTGCCGGGATGGGCTATGCCATCGGATTAGACCGTATTTTGAATCTTCCGAAGGAGGGGGATCTTTGTTTCCGCCCTCTGTCGCCGGAATGGACGGCAACCCCTCATTTGATCTGGAAACGGTATCAGGTTTTTTCCAAGGCAGCGGGGCATTACCTAGAGCTGCTGCGGGCACGGAAATAAAGCGGAAGATACAGGCTTCGGCCTGTATCTTTTATGCTTTTATCCATAAGGTGGTGCTGGTGGTCAACGCCAACAATCCCATGGAGCTGGACTGGACGGAGAACTATCCCCAGATCGGCGCTATCATCCTCGCCCCCGGCACCGGTTCCAACGCTATGGAGGCGCTGGGCAAGATTATGGACGGTGAGGTGAATCCTTCCGGGCGCACCATTGAGACTTACCTCTATGACCTGACCACCTCCCCCAGTTACAATAACTCCGGCGCTTTCAACTTTGACAACGTTCAGCAGTATCAGGCGGACAACACTGCCGCCGACCCCGCCTATCAGGGTACGCTGTCCTTTGTGAACTATGTGGAAGACATCTATGTGGGATACAAGTTCTATGAAACCGCCTATGCCGAGGCACAGGACGGCAATATGGACTTTGACTATGACACAAATGTGCAGTTCCCCTTTGGTCACGGCCTGAGCTACACCACCTTTACCCAGAAGATCACCGGCTTTGCGCATAACGAAACCTCTGTCTCTGTGGATGTGACCGTCACCAACACCGGCTCTGTGGCAGGCAAGGATGTGGTAGAGCTGTACTTCACCCCTCCTTACAGCAACGGCGGCATTAAAAAGGCAGCAGTCAATCTCATCAACTTCGGCAAGACCCAGCTTCTGGAGCCGGGCGCCTCTGAGGTGGTTCACTTCGATGTGCCGCTGGAGGATATGGCGTCCTATGACTCCAAGGGTGTAAAGGCGCAGGGCGGCGGCTATGTGCTGGAGGCGGGCGAGTACACCCTCTCTGTCCGTGCCAACTCCCATACGGTGCTGGACGAGGAGACCCTCACGGTAGATGCCGACGTGGAATATGACGATCCCCGCTGGGACACCCTGCTGGATCAGCTCAGTGTGGACGAAATGGCTCAGCTGGTCAATCTGGGCGGTTTCCAGACGATTGCAGTGGATTCCGTGGGCAAGGTGGCCGCTCTGGACAGCGACGGCACAGCCGGACTGAACGACTGGTATATCGGCGTTTACGGCACCCCCTATCCCGCAGAGATCCTCATCAGCCAGACTTGGAACAAGGAACTGGCTGCCCGTGTGGGTACTGCCTATGCCCAGGAATTTGCGGATGTGAATGTCTACGGCTGGTATGGCCCCGCTATGAACACCCACCGCACCGCCTTCAACGGACGGAACTTTGAGTATTTCTCCGAGGACGGGGTGCTGGCCGGTTACATTGCCTCCGCCGAGGTAAACGCCGCTGCGGAAAAGGGCGTGTATGCCTTCATCAAGCACTTTGTCATGAACGATCAGGAGACCAACCGCTGCACCGGTCTTCTGACCTACTCTGACGAGCAGGCCATCCGTGAGATCTACATGAAGCCCTTCGAACTGGTGGTCAAGAACTTTGACTTTCAGGGGCACAATCCTCTGGCGGTCATGTCCTCCTTCAACTTCATCGGTGACATCTGGGCGGGCAGCAACTCCGATCTGCTCAACGACGTGCTCCGGGGCGAGTGGGGCTTTGAGGGCATGGTGCTCACCGACTGGAACGGTTCCTATGGCTATCAGAACACCGATGATGCCATCCGAAACGGCAACGACCTGATGCTGGGCTTCATGCAGCACCAGTCCAACGTCCTCACCGATCTGGACTCTCCCACGCTGGTCAATGCGCTTCGTCAGGCATCCAAGAATATTCTCTTCACTGTGGGAAACTCCGGCTACTACACCAATCCCACGCAGGAGAGCGGCATGGACAAGATGACGGCCATGTTCGTTGCCATTGACGTGGCTGTGGTGCTGATGGTGGTCGCCATTATGGCAGTAGTAATCCTCCGCTGGCGGAAAAAGCGGCAGAAAGCGCAATAAACCATTGTCTACACAGACCATGCAGGAAACGCAGTGACAAAAGTGGGCATTGAGGCGGCAAAAAGCGTCATGCTCCTGCACCGGGTGGGCGCAATCACAGCAGATATGTGCTTTGACCCTTCGGCGGATACTTTTGTGGCTTACGATGCCATGTCCCTGCGCCATGGCTTTCCCCTGCACACCTATGTCTATCAGGTGGAGGAGCGGGACAACGGACTTTCCATCTTTGTGGAATACGGATTGAACGACGGCTCCGGGCATCCGGAGATTCACGGCAGTCAGAAAATAGAACTGATTTTGGCGGAGGAAACAGAATGAAAAACCTGTTTGAATCGGTGGAACTGAACCACCTGAAGCTGAAAAACCGCCTGATTCGCTCCGCCACATGGGAAGGGATTGCCCAGCCTGACGGGGGCATAACGGATACCGCCTATGAAATCTATGAGGAGCTGGCAAAAGGCGGCGTGGGCGGCATCATCACCGGGTTTACCAGCGTGTCCTCCCATGACTGCTATTTTGACGGCATGATGCGGCTCTCGGAGGACAGACTGATTCCCCAGTACAAGAAGCTGGTGGAAATCATTCACCGGGAGAACTGCCCGGTCATTGCCCAGCTTGCCTTGGGCGGCTATTTCAGGATGCTGAAGGACGGGCAAATCATGCAGGTGGAGCCGGATGGTATGAGCGTGGAGGAGATTCAAGCGGTCATCCGCCTGTTTGCCGATGCAGCGGGAAGAGCGAAGGAGGCAGGCTTTTACGGCGTTCAGATCCACGCCGCCCATTTCTTCTTCCTCAGCCGGTTCATCAGCCCGGCGGTGAATCACAGAACAGATTCCTATGGCAGCTCTACGGAAAACCGGATGCGGATTTTGTTGGAGATTCTTCAACAAATCAGAGAGAAAGCACCGGGACTCCATGTGACGGTGAAGATCAACTGCAGCGACTTCACCTTCGGCGGCCTGACCGAG
>CAJOOV010000272.1 GCA_905236265.1 uncultured Oscillospiraceae bacterium
ACAAGCGTTTTGCGCAGCAAAACCTTGCCGCAGGCCGAATTCATTTCGGCCGAGGATGTGAAGTCAAAAGGGCTCCCAAACAGCGCTGCTGTTTGGGAACGGGCATGGGGTGCTTTATGAGCAGAGAGAAACCCAAGCCCAAGGCGGTATTTACCAATAACTGACGTATCCTTCCTGCCCTCGATCTCCGCCGGGGGTCCGGCGTGACAAGCGTTTTGCGCAGCAAAACCTTGCCGCAGGCCGAATTCATTTCGGCCGAGGATGTGAAGTCAAAAGGGCTCCCAAACAGCACCGCTGTTTGGGAACGGGCATGGGATGCTTTATGAGCAGAGAGAAACCAAAGCCCAAGGCGGTATTTACCAATAACTGAGGTTGATTCAGGCTCCGTAGGGGCGCACAGTGTGCGCCCGATCGTTTCAAAGCTTCCTCCGGGCGCACAGTGTGCGCCCCTACAAACGGTTATTTCACCACATATCACATGATTCAGGAGGTAATTTCAATGAAAGTCGGTATTATCGGCGCTGGCACCATGGGTCAGGGCATCGCAAAGGCATTTGCTCAGTGCGGCATGGAAGTCGCTCTGTGCGACATCAAGCAGGAGTGGGCCGAGGGCGGCAAGGCCAAGATCGTCAAGGGCTATGAGCGTCTGGTCGCCAAGGGCAAGCTGACGCAGGAGAAGGTGGACGCTATCGTAAACGCCATCACCCCCGGTCTGAAGGAGGATCTGTGCGCTGACTGTGACCTGATCGTAGAGGCCGCCTTTGAGGATATGGGCGTGAAGCAGAAGACCTTCTCCGAGCTGGACGCTATCTGCAAGCCTGAGTGCATTCTGGCTTCCAACACCTCTTCCCTCTCCATCACGGAGATCGGCAAGGGCATCAACCACCCCGTGGTGGGTATGCACTTCTTCAACCCCGCCGACCGGATGAAGCTGGTCGAGGTCATCGCAGGCGCCAACACCAGCACCGAGACCGTGGCAAAGATCAAGGAGATCTCCCAGCAGATCGGCAAGACCCCTGTTCAGGTGAACGAGGCCGCCGGTTTCGTGGTCAACCGTATCCTCATCCCCATGATTAACGAGGCCGCCTTCATCAAGATGGAGGGCGTGTCCGACATTGAGGGCATTGACTCCGCCATGAAGCTGGGTGCCAACCACCCCATGGGCCCGCTGGAGCTGGGCGACTATATCGGTCTGGACATCTGCCTTGCCATTATGGACGTTCTGTACAAGGAGACCGGCGACGGCAAGTACCGCGCCTGCCCGCTGCTGCGCAAGATGGTCCGGGGCGGCCAGCTTGGCGTGAAGAGCGGCAAGGGCTTCTATGTCTACAATGCCGACCGCACCAAGACCGCTGTTGACAAGCTTTAATCGAGACAATTCCAGACGGCTCCCCGGAGCCGTCTGACTGTGTGACATATTTGATAGGAGGATTCTTTTATGGATTTTACTCTGTCCAAGGAGCAGGCTCTGGCGCAGAAGATGTATCAGGAGTTTGCCCAGAATGAGGTCAAGCCTCTGGCACAGGAAGTGGACGAGCTGGAGCGGTTCCCTGAGGAGACCGTGCGCAAGATGGCCAAGCTGGGCATGATGGGCATTTACTTCCCCAGAGAGTACGGCGGCGCAGGCGCCGACGTGCTGAGCTATGTCATGGCCGTGGAGGAGATGAGCAAGGTCTGCGGCACCACCGGCGTTATCATCTCCGCCCACACCTCCCTGTGTGCTGCCCCCATCTTTGAAAACGGCACCCCTGAGCAGAAGGCAAAGTACCTGCCCAAGCTCTGCTCCGGCGAGTGGATCGGCGCCTTCGGCCTCACCGAGCCCGGCGCAGGCACCGACGCTCAGGGTCAGCAGACCTATGCCGTGCTGGACGAAGCTACTAACGAGTGGGTGCTCAACGGCTCCAAGATCTTTATCACCAACGCCGGCTATGCCAACCTCTTTGTCATTATCGCCGTCACCGGCACCGTAGTGGACAAGCGGGGACGCAAGGCCAAGGAGATCTCCGCCTTTCTGGTGGAGCGCACTGACCCCGGCTTCAGCGTGGGCAAGCACGAGAAGAAGATGGGCATCCGCGGCTCCTCCACCTGCGAGCTGATTATGGAGGACTGCCGTATCCCCAAGGATCGTCTGCTGGGCGTGAAGGGCAAGGGCTTCCAGCTGGCCATGAAGACGCTGGACGGCGGCCGTATCGGCATCGCCGCTCAGGCGCTGGGCATTGCCGAAGGCGCTCTGGAGGAGACCGTCGCCTATGTGAAGGAGCGCAAGCAGTTTGGCCGTTCCATCGCCCAGTTCCAGAACACCCAGTTCGAGCTGGCCGAGATGAAGGCACGGGTGGATGCCGCCAAGTTCCTGGTCTATCAGGCCGCTCTGAAGAAGCAGGCTGTCATGGACGGGGCAAAGGTGCGCTACAGCGTGGAGGCCGCCGAGGCAAAGCTCATCGCCTCCCGCACCGCTTCCGACGTGACCCGCCGCTGCCTGCAGCTGTTCGGCGGCTATGGCTACACCCGTGACTATCCCATCGAGCGCATGATGCGGGATGCCAAGATCACCGAGATCTATGAGGGCACCAGCGAAGTGCAGATGATGGTCATCGCCGGTGATCTGCTGAAGTAAGGAGGATACATTACAATGAAAGCAATTGTCTGTGTCAAACAGGTTCCCGATACCTCCGGCAAGGTAGCCGTCAAGCCGGACGGCACTCTGGATCGTGCCTCTATGGCTACCATCACCAACCCCGATGACCTGGCCGCTCTGGAGGCCGCCCTGAAGCTGAAGGATGCCACCGGCTGCGAGGTGGACGTGGTCACCATGGGTCCCCCTCCTGCGGAGGGTATGCTCCGGGAGTGCATCGCACGGGGCGCTGACAAGGCCTATCTGATCTCCGGGCGTGAGTTCGGCGGCTCCGATACCTTCGCCACCAGCCAGATCGTCGCCGCCGGTATCAATGTCATCGGCGTAGGCGAGGAGGACGTGATCTTCTGCGGCCGTCAGGCCATCGACGGCGACACCGCACAGGTCGGCCCCCAGATTGCTGAGAAGCTGCATCTGCCCCAGGTCTCCTATGTCGCCGACATCCAGAAGGAGGGCAACAGCCTCACCGTCAAGCGTATGCTGGAGGACGGCTTTATGATGGTGAAGGTGCAGACTCCCTGCCTGCTGACCTGCATCAAGGAGCTGAACGAGCCCCGCTATATGTCCGTGAGCGGCATCTTCGAGTGCTATGACAACGAAAAGCACCCCATGACCGTGCTGGACTATGCCGCTCTGAAGGACGATCCCCTCATTGAGGTGGACACCATCGGCCTGAAGGGTTCTCCCACCAACGTCTTCAAGTCCTTCACCCCTCCCCAGAAGGGCGCTGGCATGATGCTCACCGGCGATGCCCCTGCGGCAGAGCTGGCCGGTATCCTCGCCAAGAAGCACATCATCTGATTGAAAGGAGTCTCTTCTCATGGCATACGATTTTCGTGACATCGCCGCCTTCAAGGGCGTGTGGGTTTTCTGCGAGCAGCGCGGCGGCGTGCTCCAAAACACAGATTTCGAGCTGGTCTCCGAGGGCCGCAAGCTGGCGGATGAGCTGGGCTGCGATCTGGCCGGCATTCTGCTGGGCAGCGGCATCTCCGACGAAACCGCCAAGGAGGTGGGCGGCTACGGCGCTGACAAGGTGCTGGTCTATGACTCCCCCCTGCTGAAGGATTACACCACGGATGCCTACGCCAAGGTCATCTGTGACGCAGTGCAGGAGTTCAAGCCTGAGGTGTTCCTCATCGGCGCAACCAACATTGGCCGTGATCTGGCGCCCCGTATGGCCGCCCGTCTCCACACCGGCCTGACCGCCGATGCCACCCATCTGGACATCGACACCACCAAGTATGTGGAGTTTTTGAAGGAGTCCTCCTCTCTGGATCTGTCCAAGCAGACCTTTGACTATGAGGACCGCAACCTGAAGATGACCCGTCCCGCCTTCGGCGGTCACCTGATGGCTACCATTATCTGCCCCCGTTTCCGTCCCCAGATGTCCACCGTCCGCCCCGGCGTGATGAAGAAGGCGGACTTCTGCGCCGACAAGGCCGCCGCCTGCGTGGTGGAGCGTCCAGCCTTTGCCCTGTCTGCCGACGACATCAAGACCGAGGTGCTCTCCGTGGAGAAGGCCGCCAAGAAGATGGTTGACCTGATCGGCGCTGACGTGATCGTCTCCGTTGGCCGCGGCATCAGCAAGGATGTGGAAAAGGGCATTGCTCTGGCGCAGGAGCTGGCCGACGCTCTGGGCGGCGGCGTGGTAGGCTCCTCCCGTGCGCTGGTGGACGCCGGACTGATCTCCGCTGACCATCAGGTGGGACAGACCGGCAAGACCGTCCATCCCAAGATCTATGTGGCTCTGGGCATCTCCGGCGCTATCCAGCACACCGCCGGTATGCAGGACTCCGAGACCATCATCGCCGTGAACAAAAACGAGACCGCTCCCATCTTCGGCGTGGCCGATTATGGCATTGTGGGCGACCTGTTCAAGGTAGTGCCTCAGCTCATCGCTGAGATCAAGGCTGCCAAGGCTGCGAAGTAAGCAAAAACCCTTCAGCCCCGATTCTCCTGAGAGAGTCGGGGCTTTTTTCGAGGTGATACCATGGTGAAAAAGCGGCACACACTGCCCTTCTATCTCGCCTGCGCCCTGACCATTCTGATAGCGCTGGCGGTACTGTCCTATCTCGCCTATACCCTTCATCTGCGCACAGAGTATAAAGCCTTCGCCGAAGAGGTCAACGATGTGATTCTCTCCGTTCCCGCCGGGGACTGCACCGTGGAGCGCAGCGGACAGGTCTGGCGTGCGGATGCCGCCCTGCTGGATCACTATGACCGGTTCCTTCTTTTGGGGAATGTGAACGTGGTCAGCCGCAGAGGTATGGCGGACAACAGCGAAACCATCACCCTCCGGGCGGGGGACAGCGCCCTTTCCTTCACCCCAGCGGACAGCGAAGGCGGCATTGCCCTGCGCTGGGACACTCCCCAGGGCAGCCGCACTTATACCGTATACGCCCAAAAGACCGCTTTTTCACAGCTTAGCGCCCGCTTCTCCAGCTATGCCCGGCAGCATGAACCCATTTCCTGACAGCAGATAAGACCCGGACGAATGTCCGGGTCTTACGTTACTCTCTATTTCACGATAATGTCATATTTCTCCACGTCGGCAAAGCTGCACGCCCCGCCCTCTGCAAAGAACTCCACGCCGTCGTCCCCCTCATGGTCGGGGTATACGTTTCCGGTCATCACCGCTTTTCCCCCGTCCACAAAGACTTCCACCGAGGAGATGTCCAGATAACACTGCAGCCGGATGCAGGAGGGATCCTCCACCGGGCAGAAGCGGCGGTACTTGTCCCGGTCTCTGCCTCCGGTCTCTTTGCCGGAATGCGCCCGGTCAAAGACCAGCATTCCCTCCTCTGCATCGAAATAAATCAGCGTCTCATGCTCCTGCCCCTTGAACAGCTTTACGCCGCAGCGCCGGGCGCCGTCGGGGGAGAGGGTGAAGCTCAGCTCCAGCGTCTTTCCCGCAACGCCGGGCAGGGAGACGGACTCCTCCTCCACCTTCAGGCTGTGGAAGGCGGCGGGATTGCGCCGGTACTTTTTCAGCTCCCAAACCGGCTGCTGCACCAGCCTGCCCTCCCGGACATGCAGCTCACGGGGCAGGGTGTAGGTGCCTGCCCAGCCCTCGCTCTGGGTGGGGAAGCTGCGGTCCCACATCTCCTTCCACGCAATCATCACCACACGCCCCTCCGGCGTGACCATGGCCTGCTCTGCATAGAAGTCAAAGCCGTAGTCCACCTCGCCCATGGCATCAATGGCAAAGTGCCCCGTCTCAAAGTCCAGCTTGCCGGTCATATAGGTGCTGGCGTGGACATTCTGGAATTGTTTTCCCTCGCCTACAAAATTCTGGGGGCTGGACAGCACCACCTCTGTCCCGTCCACCTCAAAGTAGGAGGGGCACTCATAAGCGCCGGGGAGCTGGTAGAACTGCTCCGGCAGATGGTCACTGCGGCGAATCAGCCGTCCGATATACGTCCAGTGATACAGGTCATCGCTGCGGCACAGCACCAGATTCCCCCAGCCGTCCCCGGCATTCAGTCCGTCCCCGGACAGGAAGGGGGGATTGGAGGGGTTCCAGTCCGTGGGAGTGAACTTGTCCGCACCCACGCCCACGGAGCCTGCGCTGATGGTCTGATCCGCCCGGTAGGGAGGCTCCAGCAGCTTTGCCCCGGCCAGCATGTAGTAATGCCCGTCCCGGCGGAACAGGTAGGGGTCTCGGAAGTCCTTCACGGACACCTCCGGGTGGAGCATATCCGCCCGGAGGACGGGATTTGCCGGGTCTTTGGTGAAATGTATGCCGTCGTCCGACCACGCAAGGCACTGGCGCTGCAGGTCAGGCTGTGCGGCGGTATAGGCCAGCAGCATCTTCCCGTCCACCTCAATGGCGGAGCCGGAGCAGCAGCCGCACACCGCCTCATAGACTCTGTCCGGCTTCAGGGCAATGGGGCAGTTCTCCCACTTGACGAAGTCTCTGGAGGTGACATGTCCCCAGTGCATAATGCCCCACTGGGTCTTATAGGGATAGTGCTGGTAAAAAAGATGGTACTTTCCGTTGAAGAAGATCAGTCCGTTGGGGTCGTTTGACCACCCGGACGGTACGCAGGCATGGTAGGTCTGGCGGTAGCTTTTTTCCATAGCGCATTCCTCCTGAAAGCTGCCAGCGCACAGCGCTGGAGGGGATTGCCGCAGAGGCAGACAGGGGGCGGCTCCCCCGCTTTTACATTGCCTTCATACTACCGTAAAAGTCCTTCTTTGTCAATTCTTACTGTTTACGGCAAAACCCCTTTTTCTTACGACAAAACCCCTTTCGCCGGAAGCGAAAGGGGTTTGATGCAATCTTAGTAGAACTTCTTGCGGTTCTTCCGGGCAGCCTCGGACTTCTTGCGGCGCTTGACACTGGGGCTTTCGTAATGCTCACGCTTACGCACCTCGGCCAGAACACCGGACTTTGCGCAGGAGCGCTTGAAACGCTTCAGGGCGCTGTCCAGAGACTCATTCTCGCGGACGCGGATTTCTGCCATTTTATTTTCCCTCCCTCCGATTCATGCCCAGGGAGATAAACGTACAAGGGCATACCACCACTCTGTATGGTGCTGAATGCTCATATTGTACCCTATTCCGCCCTTTTTGTCAAGACAGGACAGGTCAGATTTCAGGATTGACATTTCAGGATTTTGCCGGTCTGAAGATCAGGTTCACCAGCTTGATGTTCCCGTCCTTCCCCCGGACCACGATCTGCTTCACCAGCTCCTTGCCCTCTGCCTGTTTTTGAATCTTATAGTCTGCCAGTGCGGCGGCAACTGCCCCGGCATCGTCCATGGAGGCAGGCACCTGAATGCTGGCTCTCAGCTTTCCGGCCACCTGAACGGCGACCTCCACCACAGAGGCAGCCGTCTTGCTCTCGTCGTACTCCGGCCATTTCTGGTGGCAAACCATGCCCTCGCCTCCCAGACGCTCCCACATCTCCTCGCACATGTGGGAGGCAAAGGGACTGAGCATCAGCACCAGCGCCTTCAGATCGCCCACAGTGCAGCCGTTGGCATAGAAGTCGTTGGTCAGAGCCATGAGCGTGGCAATGGCGGTGTTGAACTTCATCGCCTCAATGTCCTCGCTCACCTTGAGAATGGCCTTGTGGATGGCGGCCACGTTTGCCTCAGAGTAGTCCTCGCCGCTTTGCGCCTTCTCCTGCAGGTTCCACACACGGTCAAGGAACCGCTTGCAGCCCTTCACCGCCTCGTCAGACCAGGTGGCGGTCTTTTCAAAGTCGCCGATGAACATGATATAAAGCCGCATGGTGTCTGCGCCGTAGGCTTTGATGACATCATCCGGGTTCACCACGTTGCCCAGACTCTTGCTCATCTTCACCGCAGGGCGCAGCGCCTCATTGCCGTACTTGGCGATAAGCGCCTGCTTCTCCTCCTCCGTCTCGGCAAAGCCCACATAGTGGGGGTTCTTGCCCAGAATCATGCCGTGGCTGGTGCGCTTGGCATAGGGCTCGGCATGGGGCACCACGCCGATGTCGTGGAGGAAGTTGTTCCAGAAGCGGCTGTAGAGCAGGTGCAGGGTGGTATGCTCCATGCCGCCGTTGTACCAGTCCACCTGACCCCAATAGTCCAGCGCCTCCTTGGAGGCAAGGGCGTCCGGGTTATGGGCGTCCATATACCGCAGGAAATACCAGCTGGAACCGGCCCACTGGGGCATGGTATCCGTCTCCCGTCTGGCGGGACCGCCGCAGCAGGGGCAGGTGGTATTCACCCAGTCCGTCATGGCGGAGAGGGGGCTTTCCCCGTCGTCCGTGGTCTCGTAGCTCTCCACCTCCGGCAGCAGCAGGGGCAGCTCGCTCTCCGGCAGGGGCACATAGCCGCACTTTTCGCACTTCACAATGGGGATCGGCTCGCCCCAGTACCGCTGGCGGGAGAACACCCAGTCTCTCAGCTTATAGTTCACCTTGGCGCAGCCAATGCCCTCCTTCTCCAGCCATGCGATCATGGCCGCCTTGGCATCCTCCACGCTCATGCCGGTGATAAAGCCGGAGTTCACCATCACGCCGGTTTCCACGTCGGTGAATGCCTCATGCTCCAGATCCACCAGTGCGCCCTCGGCGCTGGCCACCACCTGAATGATGGGCAGGCCGAACACCTTTGCAAACTCGAAGTCACGGGTGTCGTGGGCAGGGACAGCCATAATGGCACCGGTGCCGTAGGTGGCAAGCACATAGTCGGAGATGAAAATGGGAATCTCCTTGCCGTTCACCGGGTTGATGGCACGCACGCCGTCCAGCCGCACGCCGGTTTTCTCCTTTGCCAGTTCGGTGCGCTCGAAGTCGCTCTTGGAGGCCGCCTTGCGGACGTATGCCTCCACCTCGTCATAGTTGTTCAGCTTGTCCTTCCACTTGGCCACATAGGCGTGCTCCGGAGCGATGACCATATAGGTTGCGCCGAAGAGGGTGTCGCACCGGGTGGTGTACACCCGCAGCACATCCCCCTCCGTGGTCTGGAAGTTC